>JADFZD010000120.1 GCA_015232705.1 Magnetococcales bacterium
CAGAAGCAGGATCTGGTGAAGATTGTCGGCTCCTGTTTGTCCGAGACCGGCATCAATCCGGAGTGTCTGGACCTGGAAATCACGGAGAGCGCCATCATGGAGGATGTCCAGAAGGCGGTGGCCGTGCTCAATCGCATCAGTGCGATGGGGGTCAAGCTCTCCATCGACGACTTCGGAACCGGTTATTCATCCTTGAGTCAACTGCGTCACTTTCCCTTCAAAACCCTCAAGATCGATCGCTCTTTCGTGCGCTCCATCGAGAACAATCCCGGTGACGCCGCGATTGTCAGTGCGATCATCGCCATGGCGCACAGCCTGCACCAGACGGTGATCGTCGAAGGACTGGAGACCGATGCGCAGTTGGAGATCATGCGCAGTCTGGATTGCAACGAGATGCAGGGCTATCTCTTCAGTGCCCCCACCTCTGCCGAGGCGTTTACCGAAATGTTGCGTCGTGGTGTGTCGCTGCCATCCAGGGAGGGGGTGTGAACAGTCTGCATCCCCATCCAAAAGTCCCCAGAGAATGGACGCGCAAACTCACGCCAGAGGAGGTCAATCAACTTCCGGTGCGGCGTTGGGATGGCCCGATCCGCCTGATCCGCGACGACACCGAGGCCGAAGAGGCCGCAGCACTCTTGGCCCGGGAGTCGGTGCTCGGGTTCGATACCGAAACCCGTCCTTCGTTTCGCAAGGGGGAAAACTATTTCCCGGCCCTGGTGCAACTGGCGGGCGCCGAAACGGTATATCTGTTTCAACTCAAGGGGATGATGCGTTTTGGCGCTCTCTCAGACATCCTGAGCGATCCGAGCAGACGCAAAGTGGGCGTGGGACTCGATTACGACGTGCGTGCCCTGCAATCGATCTTTTCCTTCCAGCCGCGCGGCTTCATCGATGTCGGTGAGGTGGCACGCCGCACGGCGATCGCCAGTCAGGGGCTGCGCGGTCTGGCGGCCAACCTTTTCGGCATGCGCATCTCGAAACGGGCACAGTGCTCCAACTGGGAAAACCCGGAACTTAAGCCGTTTCAATTGGTCTATGCCGCTACCGATGCCTGGATCAGCCGCGAAATCTACCTGCGCATGCATGAAACCGGGGTGTTTTCGCCGCATGCGTCTTCGGTGGGGTGACCCCATCCCGCCAGCCCTGATCCGGCTTGGCAAGTTTCCACACTATTTTCTTGTGCTTGGTCACGTTTCAACCAGAGTCGATTGGTGTCTGTTCCGTCATTCCCGCGAAAGCGGGAATCGGGCATTCAACAATGAGGCAGTTGCCCGCGATTGTGTCAGCCTCCTGCCTTCGGACGACCTGCACCCGCAGTTGCGTCAACCGCCGGCGATTGCGTGAGAAGTCCGCAGGTGAACCAGCCTTCCGATCCGGGTGATTGTGCGTTTAATGCAACGTGACTGGGGGAAATTTGTAGGGCTTGCTTTTGGGGGACCAATCGTCGGTTTGCATTCCGTCGTCGGTCAGAAGGCGTCTGGCGCGGTGGTGGATCTCATCCCACATCAGCGTGAGCTTGCCGAGTTGGGCAACCATCAGGTCGGTGTCGGAGGAGGGTGGAGGCGTTTCGGCAGTGGTCTCATCGGTTGTTCGGATCGAGGCGATGCCAATCAGCAACGAACGCCGGGCCTGTGCGGCAATATGAGCGATTTTTTCCAGAGAGTGTGAATCCAGGTGGGTGAGATCGGCTTCAAACAGTCGCAAATCCATAATTCATCTCCGGATGATGAGAGATGTCCGACACGTGTGGGACAAAGCGGATGGTCAGGCTTGACCATAATTCTACCTCACTATAATCTGAATTTCGTTTAAACACCATGGAAAATGCGCGCCCGACCCCTTCTTGGTTGCGAAAATTTTTCAGAGATCCGCCATTTCGGCTGATCATATTGATATGTGTTTCTTTTTTATGCGCATTCTCCCTCAACCCCCTGCGGGCGGATGAACGCGCTCCTTTAAGCGGACCGGTGTTGCGGGTCGAAAGCGGCATGCATGCCGGATTGGCGCGACGCATCGACACCGATGCCGAGGGACGCTATCTGGTGTCGGTTTCTGACGACAAGACCCTGAAAATCTGGTCGATCGCGGATGGCAAGCTGCAATCGACTTTGCGGGTGCCGATCGGTCAGGGTAACGAAGGGGCATTGCATGCCGTGGCCTTCTCGCCCGATGGTCGCACTGTGGCGGTTTCCGGGCAGACTGGTCCGGAATGGGATGACGGCTACTGCATCTATCTCATCGATGTTCAGGGAGGCGAGATCCGAAGGCGTATCGTCAATCTCCCCGAAGCGGTGACTCATCTGGCTTTTTCGCCCAATGGGGTCTTTTTGGCCGCCGTGTTTGGCGAGCGTCTCGGTCTCCAGGTTTTCACCATACCGGACGGAGGACGGATTTTCGCGAGCGAGCCTTATCAGGTTCCAGCCCACTGGGTCGATTTCGCAGCCGATGGTCGCATGGTCGTCAGCTCCTATGACGGTGCCGTGCGTTTGTACGACGCCAATTTTCATCTGACGGTTGCCAAGCAGTTGGCCAGGGGTGGCAAACCACATGGCGTGGCCTTTTCGCCCGATGGACGGAAGATTGCCGTGGGCTTCCGTGACCGGGCCACGGTGGCGGTGCTTTCGGCGGATGATCTCACCTTGAGTTATCTTCCGGATGTCTCCGGGGTGGTCGGGAATCTCTGGGTGGTCGGCTGGTCGGATGATGGGGCTCGTCTGCTCGGTGCGGGCAGCCATGCGGGACGCGGCAAGTCCCTGATCCGTTGGTGGAGCAATGGCGGAACGACGGATGCCAACGGGCGCGGCGAATATTTGGATCTGCCGGCCTCGAATGGCAATGTGATGCAGATTCTGCCTCTCAAGAACGGAGGCGTGGCATATACCGCAGCGGATCCGGCAGTGGGGGTGTTGGACAAACAGGGGTTTGCGGTTTTTACGAAAGAGCGATCCATCGCCAATTTTCAAGGTGGGGCGCGGCGTCTGCTGGTCTCTGAGAAGGGCAATGTGGTGGAGTTCGATTATGATCCATCGGGGAGCAATCGGGGACGCTTCAGCATGGATAAGCTGGCGCTGCAAGCGGCGCCTTCTCCGGGAGCCGGTCTGCGCGATCCCCTGGTGGGCACAAACGAAATCCGTGTGACCGGATGGTGGGGAGACGGCACCAAGGTGACCTACAACGGCGTCGAGTTGCCGATGTCGGAAAAAGAGGTAACCTGTTCGTTGGCGATCGATGCCAAGAATCGCTTTTTTGCCATCGGAACCTCCTTTTCCCTGCGCCTTTATCTGAATTCCGGGCAACTGCGTTGGCAGGTATATACCCCTGGAGCCGTATGGGCGGTCAACGTCTCCGGCAACGGTCAATGGGTGATCGCGGCCCTTGGCGATGGGACGATCCGCTGGTATGACGCCATGCGGGGCGAGGAGAGCATGGCGCTGTTTCCCTCCAAGGATCAGCAGCGCTGGGCGGTGTGGTCTCCAAGGAACTTTTTTGCCGTGTCTCCCGGCGCTGCAAGTCTGATCGGGTGGCACGTCAATCGTGGCAAGGGGCAGTTGGCGGAATTTTATCCGGTCGAACAGTTTCCGCAATATCATAAACCCGAGTTTTTCAAGGCAATATTTCAATAGAGATCTGTCTCCAAAGTCTGGCATGAAATCTGCAAAATAATTGGTGCGTTTGCAAGCCGTTTGCCCATGAATGATGCAAAAACCGGAGACAAACCATGAAATATGTGGTGGAACTTTTCGATGGCCGCCGGATTCGCGGCCTCCTGATGGATCGTCAGCACAAGGACGATCTGCTGGCAGCCCTTGATCATCTCGACCCGGCGTTGGGCGTGGTGGTGCTGGAAATCACCCCAGAGCCTTTGTGGAAAACCGAGAGGGAGGTGGAACTGAGCCGTCGCCGCACCGTTGGTTGGATGGATCCGGCCCGTACCGTGCCCGTGGATCGCATGATGGCTTGAGAGGCGCATGCCGCTGTGCCGGCGAGGGGGATCACGCGTGACGGATCGAAGCAGAAGGATGGGTGTTGCGTTCAAATCACTGGGGCGCTTCGCCCCAGGCTCCTGTTTCATGCGCACCCGTCGCCCCGCCATAAGGGAAGTGCGCTGGGGCGCTCCGTCCCAGGCCTTCGGTTCACACCGCCTGCATCGCCTTGAGCAGAGGTTGCACGTCACCCAGATGCATATCTCCCATGGGGTAGAGCATCTGTTCCTCCTTGATGTTGTGTTGGCGCATCAACACGATCAACGTGGAGGCCGCCCGTGACACGCCGTTCACATCCCCTCCGGCCAGGGCTTGTCCCATCTGACCCATCACCCCCAGCATCTGCCGATGCTCCATGCGCATCACCATGGTTGGACCCTGCGTCATGCCGGTGGCCTGTTCGAAGGCTGGAAAGAACTGTTTCTCTTCCATGTCGAAGTGATGGACCATGGCGACCTGGAAGGCGGTGAAGCGCTCTCGGGTGGCCCCGAGATCTCCGGACTGGGCGGCGTTTTCCATCTCGGCGTAGAGTTCGTCACACCGTTCGTGATCAAATCCCATGAAGTCGCCAATTCCCCGTGTGTGTTCAGCCGGTACCCGACGCACCGCCACCTGCCAGCGCTCTGGACCACTCTCCAGCGGCAGCCAGTCGAACTCGCCCCAGTTGGCGCTTTGCAAGGATTCCAGCAGTGTGGCAAGGGGCGGATCGCTCTGCATCAGCAGTGATTTTCCCCCGGTCAGGTTAGAAAAACCGTCGCGCAGGTGCTCCAGACGTGAGGCGTCATCCATACCCGTCAGATTCAAAACCGTGTTGTACATGGCATTTCCTTGTTTGGTGAAGTGTGCTACGGTCCT
>JADFZD010000121.1 GCA_015232705.1 Magnetococcales bacterium
GCCGCCGTGAGGAACAGCCCGAGCAATCCGGCCAGAAACTGTCCGGTATCTGGATCGCCAAAGGGATAGAGGGTCAGGGGCGGGATGGCCAGCAGAGCGATGGCAATCGCCAGAAAGAACAGCAAACCCAGATATTTGCCCAGTACGATGGCGGTGGGGGAGAGAGGTGAGGAGGCCAATGCTGGCCAGGTTCCCTGACGTTTTTCTTCGGCGATCAGACGCATCGAGATCAAAGGCATCAGCAGCAGCATGAGGATGGCGGCATTGCCAAGCATGGGGGCGATGGTGCGTTCGGTCAAAGGCAGACCACCGCGCATGCCATAGGCCTGGTATTCGACCATCTGGATCTGATAGCTCAACACCCCGGCGTTGAACATGTAGGCGCAGATGGCAAAAAGCACCGCGAGCAGGGTCCAGGCCAGGGGAGAGTGAAACATGCCGCGCACCTCGCGCACGGCGATGGTGATGATGGCTCTCATGCGGCAGCCTCCTCGCCCTCGTCCGGGCGCTCTTCGCGGGTGGTCAGTTGCAGGAAGATCTCCTCCAGGGAGCCTCCTGCCGGGGTCAATTCGCGCAGATCCCATCCCTGGTTTACTGACAGGCGCACCAGATCCGGCACCGGATCGAACTCCGGTTGGGCGCCGATCAGCCAGCCATCGTCGCGCGGATGGAGGTCCGCCACGCCAGGGATGGCGAGCAAGGCCTCTGGTGAGGGGGGATTGCGCCATCGTGCGTAGTGGATGCTTTTGCCATGGGCGCGATTTTCCAGTGCGTCGAGGGAGTCGTCGGCGACGATGCGTCCCTGGTGGATCACCGCCACCCTCTGACAGGTCATGCGCACCTCGGGCAGGATGTGGCTGGAGAGCAGCACCGAATGTTCGCCGCCCAACTCGCGGATCAGGGCGCGGATCTCGCGGATCTGGATTGGATCGAGTCCCACGGTCGGTTCGTCGAGCACCACCACGTCCGGGGCATGGACGATCGCCTGCGCGATGCCGGCGCGCTGCTTGTAGCCCTTGGAGAGGTTGCGCAGCAGACGGTTGGCGACCCCGGTCAGACCGCAGCGTTCCATGGCCCGGTTTACGGATTCGGTGAGTTTGGCGCGGGGTACGCGGCGCAGGGTGGCGAGATAATCGAGATATTCGCGCACGGTCATCTCCCCGTAGATCGGGGGATTTTCCGGCAGAAAGCCGATTTTGGCGCGCGCTTCAACCGGGTTATCCAACACATCGATGCCGGCGACGGCGATGCTGCCTTCGCTGGGGGCGAGCAACCCGCTCAACATGCGCATGGTGGTGGTTTTGCCTGCACCGTTGGGTCCGAGGAAACCGACCACCTCGCCGCGTCGTACTTCGAGGTCGATGCCATCGACCGCTGCGATGGGGCCGAACCGTTTGCTGACCCCGGTCATTCGGATCATGGTTTCCGTCATGCCTGATTTTTCCTTCATGGGTATGGGAGCGGTACCAGCTTGATTGAAGCATGCGCATGTGGGGCGCGATCTTTTGTATCGCTCCATATAGGCATTATCGAATCGGGCGCAAGAGTGTACGCAAAGAATTTATGCACGCCATTGCCTGAAGATTAGGCGGAAGCTGGTGTTTTATTGGACAGTCGTATGATTAATATTTAAGCAGATCGTATGTCGTGTTGTGGACAAAAATTTGAATTAATCATATAAAAACATATAGTTAACTGTTTTGTCCGAAATGGAACAAAGCTTGCGAAAATCTTGCCGCAACGCCCTTTTGGGCATTGGTACGCTTTTTGGATTGAGTTTCGGCGTCGTACAGAGGGGAGAGGTTTGGATCCATGTTTTTGAGAATCGTTCTGGCAGTGTCGCTGCTGCTGCCTTCGGTAGGTTGGACGGCGGAAGTCGCGCCGGTCACTCTGAATCTGGCCAATACCGCTTGGCTGTTGACCGCCACGGCCCTGGTGCTCTTCATGACTCTGCCGGGGTTGGCGCTCTTTTACGGCGGCCTGGTGCGTACCAAGAATGTTTTGTCGCTGTTCATGCAGTGTTTCGCTATCACCTGTTTGGTCTCACTGCTGTGGCTGGCCTATGGGTATGCCATGGCCTTTGGTGAGGGTGGATCGGCTCAGGCATGGATTGGCGGCCTGGACAAAGGGTTCATGATGGGCATTACCCCGGATACCTTGAAAGGGGATGTGCCCGAGACCGTCTTTTCCATGTTTCAGCTCACCTTTGCCATCATCACCCCGGCTCTGGTGATCGGTGGCTTTGCGGAACGGATGCGCTTTTCGGCGGTTTTGTGGTTTACCGGACTCTGGTTGACCCTGGTCTATCTGCCACTCTGTCACTGGGTGTGGGGTGGTGGGTGGCTCGCCACAATGGGATTCATGGACTTTGCCGGTGGATCGGTGGTACATATCAATGCGGGTATTGCTGCCCTGGTTGCGGCCATCATCATCGGCAAGCGGCGCGGATTCCCCACGACGATGATGCCTCCGCATAACATGACCATGGTCTTCACCGGAGCCGCCATGCTCTGGGTGGGGTGGTTCGGCTTCAATGCCGGCAGCGCCCTCTCTGCCAATGGTTCGGCTGGCATGACCATGATGGCCACCCATATGGGGGCGGCGGCAGGTTCCTTCTCCTGGATGATGATCGAATGGTTGCGTCACGGCAAGCCGAGCGTGCTGGGCATCGTCACCGGCATGGTCGCGGGTCTGGGTACGGTCACCCCGGCCTCGGGATACATCGGCCCCATGGGCGGATTGCTGATCGGCGCCATTGCCGGCGTGGTCTGCTACTTTGCCACCCTGACCGTGAAGCGGAAGTTCCAGATCGACGACTCCCTGGATGTGTCGCCGGTCCATGGGGTGGGTGGCGTCATCGGCACCCTGATGACCGCCATCTTCGCCTCGCCGGTTTTTGGCGGCGTGGGGTATGCGGAAGGGATGAACATGCTCTCCCAACTCGGCGTGCAGTTGGTGGGCGTGGTGGCAACCCTGCTCTGGAGTGGTCTGCTGACGGTCGTCATTTTCAAGGTGATTGATGTTGTCGTCGGATTGCGTGTCACCAAGGATGAGGAGACCGAAGGGCTTGACTTGGTGCTCCACGACGAAAGAGGCTACAACCATTTTATTTTCAAAATATCCGTATTTCAAAAATGAGAGAGCCGTCCAAAAGGACGGCTCTCTTGAATCCGCGACAGCGTGGTGTATCTTGCATGACAGGGGGGAGATCCCCCTCACCCCCCCCTTTTACAGTGTCCCTCCCTGTGGGAGTTCCACGGTGAATATCAGACGCTGTAATACATCGAGAACTCCACCGGATGCGGGGTGTGCTCGACCTTATAAACCTCCTGCATCTTCAGGTCGATCCAGGCATCGATCAGATCATCGCTGAACACATCGCCCTTCTTGAGGAACTCGCGATCCTGATCCAACGCAGACAGCGCTTCGCGCAGCGAACCGCAGACGGTCGGGATGCCCTTGAGCTCTTCCGGCGGCAGATCATAGAGGTTCTTGTCCATCGGCGCGCCCGGATCGATCTTGTTGTCGATGCCGTCCAGACCCGCCATCAGCAGGGCGGAGAAGGCCAGATAGGGATTGGCCGAAGGATCCGGGAAGCGGATCTCGCAACGCTTGGCCTTGGGATTGGTGGCCGCCGGGATACGGATGCTGGCGGAACGGTTACGCGCGGAGTGAGCCAACAGCACCGGAGCCTCGAAGCCGGGGATCAGACGCTTGTAGGAGTTGGTCGAGGAGTTGGTGAAGGCATTCAACGCGCGGGCATGTTTTTTGATGCCGCCGATGAAGTACAGGGCCATCTCCGAGAGGTCGGCATACTGATTGCCGGCGAAGAGAGGCTTGCCATCCTTCCAGATGGACATGTGCACGTGCATCCCGGAACCGTTGTCTCCGCTCATGGGCTTGGGCATGAAGGTCACGGTTTTGCCCTGCTGATGGGCGACGTTGTGGACCACGAACTTGTACTTCTGGATGTTGTCGCCCATGGAGACGAGATCCGAGAAGCGCATGTCGATTTCGCACTGACCGGCGGTGGCCACCTCATGGTGGTGGAACTCGATGTTCAACCCCATCTCCTCCATGAGCATGCACATCTCGGAGCGCATGTCCTGATAGGAGTCCACCGGCGGAACCGGGAAGTAGCCGCCCTTGATGCCTGGACGATGACCGGTATTGCCTTCCTCATAGTCGGTATCGGTATTCCAGGCGCCTTCGATGGAGTCGATCTCCACGAACACCTTGTTGATGCGCGAGGTGTAGCGCACGGAGTCGAAGATGAAGAATTCCGCCTCTGGCCCGAGATAGGCGGTATCGCCGATGCCGGTGTATTTGAGGTAGGCGGCGGCGCGTTTGGCCACGGCGCGCGGATCGCGGCTGTAGCCCTCACCGGTGAAGGGATCGACGATGTCGCAGATAAGGATCAGGGTGGGAACATCGGTGAAAGGATCCATCACGGCGGTGATGGCATCCGGCTTGTAGACCATGTCCGACTGGTTGATTTCGCACCAACCGGCGATGGAGGAGCCGTCGAAGCCGAAACCGGTCTCGAAGACCTCCTCGGTGAGCATTTTGGCCGGAGTGGAGATATGCTGCCACTTGCCATGGAAATCGGTGAAGCGGAAATCCACGAAACGAACGTCGTGGGTCTCCATCATGGCCATCACATTGCGAATCGCATCTTGATCAGACATGGTCTATCAACCTCTCGCTACTAGGGGGGGGATGTCGAACAATAAATCACAATCATAAAACATCGTGACTTCACGCCTTGCAGGCACGATGTCACGGACAGCCATTACTGTGAAAGTC
>JADFZD010000122.1 GCA_015232705.1 Magnetococcales bacterium
CACCGCTTCAAACTCTTGGGCATCACCGGAAAAGGGGGGATCTCGGTCGCGTGCATCTCTACCGTGTGCCCGAGTTCCATAAAGATCTCGGCAATCCCCTCCAATAACGCCGTGATGTCCACCCGAACGACCGGTTCCATGCCCTCCATGCCGCGCGCATACTCCAAAGCCGAGGTGGTCATTCGTTCCATGTCGGTCAGGTTGCGTAACAGATCATCCCGCAATGGCGACTCCTCCAGACGCTCGACGCGCAACCGCATGCGGGTGAGCGGCGTTTTGAGATCGTGAGAAACGGCTGCCAACAGATGGGTGCGCTCGTTGACGTAACGTTTCAGACGCTCCTGCATGGCGTTGAAGGCCGAAGTGGCATGACGCACCTCCCGAGGACCGTTCAAAGGCAGAGGAGCATGGTTGAGATCCTGCCCCAGAGCACGCGCGGCATCAGCCAGAAGCATCAGCGGACGGGTCGCAATCCGGATCGCGGACAGCGACAAAAGCCCCACCAATACAAACAGAAGTAGCAACGACCAGGCCATCCAATCCGGCCATTCGAACACCTCGCCGGGCAGATGACTGTGAAACTCCACCCAGTCCCCGCCAACCAGTTGGGTGCGTACCAGAAACGAAACACCAAGCGGCATCAGAGGTTGCATCATGCGCATGTGACGCCAATAGTGGGGTGGATGACGCATGCCGGGGGGCGGCATGGCATGGGGGGGGAGGGATGCGGTTCCGGGAGTTGGGATGGCCTGACTCCCCGGCGGCGTGGAGGGCGCGGCACCGGGTGGCATGCCGGTGACGGGTACCCCTTGGGGGGAGCCAGACGACACGCTCTCCGGGGTGCCGGAGGAGGCGTTGACTGGTGTCGGAGCGGTTTCGGCGCGGGGTGCGGCGATACGGGCCAGTCCCTCCACGGAACTGTTGAACACCACGATGCGCAAAGGACGCATGGGACCGAGATAACGTCGCAACAGTTCGACCAGATGCTCGGCGCGTGGGTCGTTGGCCCCCTCTTCGACCTCCGGAAATGGCGGACGAGGGGGGAGAAAACGGACCGAATGCAGCGGACTCTCCCAAAGGGCGGCGACACGGCGACGTTCACTGGGCGGCAGGGTGTCAAGCAGATGGACGATGGCCACGAACTCCTGGGCCGTGCGCATACCCCCAAAGGAGGAGAGGGCGCGACTGCGGTCGTGCAGGTGGAGCACGGCGCCGGAGACCAGAGCAAGAAAAACACCGGTGAGCAGAATCAGAACGATGCGTCCGGAAAGGGAGTTGGGTAACGGGTGGAATCTCATGGCGCGATCTCGGCGGTGAGCATGTATCCCTTGCCCCAAACAGTTTTGATGAGAGTCGGGTTTTTGGGATCATCACGAAGTCGCTTGCGCAGTCGGCCTACCTGAACATCGATGCCACGGTCGAATCCCGTGGCCTCGCGAGCGTGGCAGAGTTCGGTCAACTGGTCGCGGTCCAGGGTTTCGTTGGGGTGCTGGAGAAAGACCTGCAACAAAAGCATCTCGCTCTTGGTCAGATCGACGAGAACCCCATCCGATGACAGGAGATGGCGTGCCTTGACCTTGAGGGTCCAACCACCAAAATGGATTTCATCGCGCTCGGCAGGCGGTGGGGGTACGCGTCCGGTGGCGCGGGAGCGACGTAACACGCTGCGGATGCGCGCCAGCAGTTCGCGACTGCTGAAGGGTTTGGAAAGATAATCATCGGCACCCATTTCCAGACCGAGGATGCGATCCATCTCGTCGCCGCGCGCGGTGAGCATGATGATGGCGATGTCACGGGTTGCCTCTTCGACACTCAAGCGTTTGCAGAGCATCAATCCATCCTCGCCGGGCAGCATCAGATCCATGAGGATGAGATCCGGGGTCCAGGACTTGAGGATCTCCCACATCATGAGACCATTTTCCGCCTCACGAATCTCCAGACCGTTCTCCTCCAGATACTCCCGTGTCAGGGATCGGGTTTCGCGGTCATCCTCGACAATCAGAATTCGGTCGGAATTGGACATGGTTTCCTGGCTGCCTGTGAAATTGTGACAAAAGTGTAACCAGCGGGGTCAAGTGTGACAGAATTATGCGTCAAACGCCAAGATTGTGGAAAAACCGTGACGAAAAGGGGTGGAACATCACGGAAAATTTACAATAAATCATTTTATTTTCAACGAAATTTGCATTATTTTCAAACCATCGGCACGTCGGAAACCGATGCGTTGGATCGCGTTTCATCATCATAAAGAATCTCAGGAGGATCGAGCCATGAACACACAATTGATCAAGAAATATCTGCCATTGGCTGTGACCGTGGCGTTGTATGCCGGAAGCGCCATGGCCGAGGAGAGTGCCAATGGCGCTCCTCCTGCGCCGGTTGCCGCGGCGAACGAGCAGCAGGCGATGCAACCCGGCATGTGGCCTGGCGGCATGGGTGGTCCGGGGGGTGGACCGGGCATGCGTCACGGCCCGTGGGGTGGTCATCAACGGGGTGGACCGGGCTGGGGCGGTGGACCGGGCTGGGGCGGTGGACCGGGCTGGGGCGGTGGACCGGGCATGGCGGAAAACGGCGGTCCCTGGGGCGAACCGATCGAGTCGCTGACGGCCCGTCTGGCAACCCTCAAGCAGCAGTTGGCGATCACGACGGCCCAGGAGGGGCAGTGGAAAGCCTACACCAAAGCCCTGACCGAGCAGAACGAAGCACGGAGCACCATGCGCAAGGAGATGGCCAGCAATCCGCCGCGTGATCCCATGGATTTGGAGTCCCGTCGTATCGCCGCCATGGAGGGGATGCTGGCGCACAAGAAGGCGGTGTTGCAGAGTTACAAGGATCTGAACGCCAAACTGGATGATCGTCAGAAAGCGCTGCTCGGTCCCGCTCAGGTTCCACCGTGCATGCAGTGAGCGAGGTGACCCATGTGCTTCGGATTGCGGGGATGGTCTGTTCGGCGTGCGCCGAGATCATCACCGAGGGATTGATCGCCATGAAGGGGGTGGTGCGGGTGGATGCCGATTGGCAACGAAGCCGCATCACGGTCACCTATGATCTGAAGCAGGTGCGGCTCGAAGCGCTGGAGAAGGTACTGACCGAGATCGGGTTCCCGCCCGATCCCGGTCTGATCCACCGACTGTGGCGCGCCTGGTGGCGTTTTGTCGATCAGAACACCCTCGACCATTGCGAACACCGGGGCGCGTGTTGCAGTCGCTCGCCCCGGTGAATCATGCGCGACGCTCCAGCGTTCTTGCCGGGGCGAAAAAGTCCCGGACTCGTCCCTCCTTTTGGGGCGCGTGGCCCCATGAAGGCCGCGATCCTTGCAGACAAGGCGCGACGAGAGCAGCGCGGTATACACGTTTTGTCTGTGCACGGCGCAGGGGCGTTGCAACGCCGTATCACGCAACCGTTTCTGTTTCGTTCCTCACGTCGCGGATGGCTGATGGCGCATCTGCCGGGAAGGGGTTGGTGTGACCACTTTGGTTTCGCCAGGGTGCATGGCGCGTTGATCGACCTCCAGGGCTTGGGATAGACGTTCCGGGGCGCTGCCGGCGACTGCCATCAACCCCTCCTCGACCAGTCGGATCAGACGTGGCAGGGCGATGCGATGGGTCTGGTTGGTGGTGGCGTGCAGCCAGTCCGAGAAGGCCAGAAAGGTTTCAAAGGGTGAGCGCTGCTCGAAGGCCACCGCGAGGGTTGTCCGGAATCGTCCCGAATTGCCGACCAGATCCCAATAACGGGAAAAGCGCTTGAAGCGCCGCAGGGTCATGAAGTCGAACTGGGGATTTTCCAGCAGTTCGTAGGGTGGATCGGGATCGAAGCGGGTTTCGTCTGGGGTGGCGCGTGCCAACGGGGTTCCGGGCAGTCGCTTGAGGATCCCAACCTGGATTTCGTGAGGGTGAAGCGCGTAAAGTCGGTCAAATCCGCTTCCGAATTGTTCCTGGGTCTCGCCCGGCAGACCGATGATCAGATCGGTGTGCAGATGCGCGCGGGTATGGGTGCGCAGCCAGCGCAGGTTCTCTTCAACACGCGCATTCTCTTGATGACGGTCGATGGCAGCCAATACCGCCGGTTCGAAGGATTGCACCCCGACCTCCAGTTGCAGGGATCCGGCGGGAAAAGCAGCCAGACGGCGTTTGAGCCCCTCGGGGAGATGATCGGGCATCATTTCGAAATGGACGAAGAGATCCGGTGAGTCAGCCAGGTGTCTTAAGAAGAGATCGAGGATCGCTCCGGCGTGTCTTTCCCCGAGGTTGAAGGTGCGATCCACGAACTTGAAATGACGTCCGCCACGGGCGATGAGTTGTTCCAACGCACGGAGAAAAGGTTCAAGCGGGAAGCGGCGCACCTGGGCGTCGTTGGCCGAGAGACAGAACGAACATCGGTAGGGACAGCCGCGCGCGGATTCGACATAGAGATAACGGTGGGCCAGGTCCGTGGCGTCATATTCGGCATGGGGGAGTGTGAGGGCGTGGGGGGGTACCAGCGGTGCGACGATATCCCGTTCGGCTGGTGTTTCTCCGGCGAGGATCGCCTGGCAGAGAGCGGCAAAGGCCAATTCCCCCTCCCCCAGGATACGATAATCGGCCAGTGCCACCAGGGGATGATTCTGGGGAAGGTGACTTGTTTCCGGACCGCCGACCACGAGGATGATTTCGGGGCGTACCTGTTTGAGCAGGGTGGCGAGTCGTCGGGTCAGGGCATGATTCCAGACATGCACCGCGCAGCCGATGATACGGGGCGAAGCGTGGAGCAGGGTT
>JADFZD010000123.1 GCA_015232705.1 Magnetococcales bacterium
GCCCAGGTGGTAGAGCCGTCGATTTCGATTTCGCGGATCAACGGTTTGTTGAGTCCTTTGTGACGCACCGGAACGGTCACCCAGATCGGGCCGTCGGCAGAACGGAGACGGTTGCGATTGCGCCATCCATGTTTGTCGTACTGCACGTCGTCGTAGTAGACAAAGTGATCGCTACGGGACATCTGGTCGAAGAAGCCGAGCCATGGCAGATATCCTGGTTGCAGAACGGCAAGTGTCGTCATCGAAAGTTTTATCAATCCGGCTGGTGAGATCAGTTCCCTGGACCTCTTTTGGATGGGGTTCCGGTGTGGGTTGGTGGTTTGTTCTGGAATTGTAGCGGGTCAATATGCCATATTTATTCCAAGGAATCGAGAAAAATTGGAGGCGTCGATCTGAACGGTGTTGACATATCGGGTCTGCGGTCTTGATACGTCGTTGTGCGGTTCCTGCGTCGCGCACTTCATCAGTGCATGCTGCGCTGCTCTGTGCCTGAAGCCCCGTTGACTTCAGTGATGACACGCTTCGGGTGAGGATCCCTGTTCGGCATGAAAACGGTATGGTGAAACATGACCCAGAGAACCGGTGGACTTTACAGATTGCTCTATTTTAGCGGATTCTATCAATGGTTTCAAGATCTGCTCGGTGATCGCGCCTTCATGCGCGCGGTTGCCGACGATTGGATTCGGCCACGTCCGGGTGATCGGCTTCTGGATCTTGGGTGCGGGGTGGGGAGTCTGCTGGCGTATCTGCCGCAGGTACAATTTGTCGGTGTGGATCACAATGCGGATTACATTGAGCGTGCGCGCCAGAGATTTGGAAAGCGTGGTACTTTTCTCACGGTCGATCTGAACCGGTTGCAGTACGACCCAGGGTGGATCGGAGGGTTTCAAATTATCACTTTGATCTGCGTGACGCACCATCTGTCCGATTCCGAGGTGCTGGCGCTGTTTGGGACTTTGGGTAAGTTTCTGGCTCCAGAGGGACGTTTGTGTCTGGTCGATCCTTGTTTCCATGAGGATCAGCCTTGGTTGGCGCGACAGTTGGCCAAACGGGATCGGGGAGAGCATGTTCGCGACGAATCCGAGTACGAACGTTTGGCCAGAGAGGCCTTTGCTTCCGTGCGTGCGGAGGTGCGCCAGGGTATTTTGAGACTTCCTTACAGCCACCTGTTTCTGGAGGCGCACGGACCACGAGGTGACCATCGTCATGCCTCTCGCGAATAATCCATCTCAATGGTCACTCTTTGTCGTCGGCTGTGATCGTTCAGGCACTACGCTGTTGACCTCCATCCTGGAGTCGGGTTTCGGATTGGCGGCTCCGCTTGAGACCCATGTCATCCCGGCTTTTGCGCGCGGGTTGTGGATGTGGGGCGATCTGGAGAGGCGTGCCGCCCGCAGGCGGTTGCTGGTGGCCATGATCGATTTTTTGGAGATTCTCATCGCCCGCACCTATCCGACCAAATCCGTGGAGGCGTTGGAGCCGGTGACGCTGTTGGCGGTCCGGGACCGCATCGACGCGATGGTGGATGAGAGTCGCGATTTCGGGGATCTGATCCTGGGGTGGTTTGGTCGTTTTGCCAACAGTCACGGGCAGACGGGTTGGGTGGACAACAGCTCCTTTTATGAATCCCTGCCCCTGGAGATCTGGGAGGCCCATCTGCCGCAGATGCGGGTGATTCATATCGTGCGTGACGGGCGGGATGTGGCGTTGTCGTGGCTGAAATCCTGGTGGGGACCGGCCACCCTCGGAGAGGCGGCCTGGTTATGGCGTCGGCATGTGCGTGACAAGCGCGCCTGGGGGTTGAAACATCCCGGGTACTATCTGGAAATCTCCTACGAGTCGTTGTTGACCCGACCCGAAGAGAACGTGGCGCGTATCGCCGCCTTTTTGAATCTTCCTGTGCCCTCGTGGCCGGTCGATCTGACCCTCAGCGCTTCGGCGCGGGCGCTCTCCTCTGGCGGGACGCATGATCTGCTGCGCGGACCGGTCAAGTCCGACAACCGTGAAAAGTGGCGTACGGCCTTGAGCGATCGGGATCAACGGTTGTTCGAATGGTTTGCCGCAGATCTTCTGCGCGCCAGCGGTTATCCGACCCGTTTCGACCCGATGAGCGTCATCGAGCGCCTTCTTCTGGCGCCCCAAGCGATTCTCTCTCTGGGAAAACGGTTTTTTACCCCGGTCTTCTACGCCAAAAAAGCCAAGTGGGTCATCCCTTGGATCCTGCGCCTTGCCGGATCGACGCGTGGACTGGTGGTGCGCCTGGCCATGGGTCGCAAGGGGTGAATTCTTGTCATTGGGGCAGCCCTCCTTGCAGTGGCTCTCGCCTTTTTAGATTCTGGGTAAACTTCCAAAATGTGTTGTTCAGCGCCATCTGGCATCAAGTTGGTACTCGACCACGCTGTTCAAGATGAAAAAATGGTACGGCTTGACCTGGTGGGTCAGCGGACCTTGGGCTTGCCATTGTGTGAATGGTGTCATGTGGTCGTGTACCCGATTCAAGTTTTGCATCATTTCGGATGGGTGTCCGGCCTGGACGCCGATGCCGGGTCGGGCGAGATGTCTTTTGTTCATGCGATCAAACCTTGCCGTGTCGGTTTTTTGGCTTCAAACTGGGGTAAGCCAAATTTATCGTAAGGATAGATGGGGGTGAGGCGATTCTATCAGGATACGCGCGTTCTGGCAGTTTCGAGCAGGATGGCCATGCAACATCAAAAGTCAGCAAGGGGGGTGGTGCATGGCATATGGCACTGTAAGTTCGCGAACAGTCATGGGGTGATGCGATGTGGAAGAACCTGAGTCTGGGCAAGAAGATTCTGACTGGCATTGGTCTGGTTCTGGTGCTGTTGATGGTGGTTGGGGGATGGTCCTTGCAGGGGATCTCCGGCATGGTGCGTGACGGCTTGGAGGTGGTGGCCGGCAACAAGTTGCGTGGCGAGTTGCTGCAACGTGAGGTCGATCATCTCAACTGGGCCAACAAGGTGAGTGCCTTCATCAACGATGAGAAGGCCACGGAAATGGGGGTGCAACTCGACCATACCCAGTGCGCCTTTGGCAAATGGTATTACGGCGAGGGGCGTCAGCATGCCGAACAGTTGGTGCCGGATCTGAAACCGGTTCTGGCTTCGGTGGAGGAGCCCCACAAGCATCTCCACGCATCGGCCAAAAAAATCAGTCAGGTCTTCCAGCGGGCCGATCCGCGTCTGCCGGAGTTTCTCACCCAGCGCGAGGTGGATCATCTGGTCTGGTCGGGCAAGGTGCAGGATGCGATTCTGCAAAGCCAGAAGGATCTGACCGTGCAACTCGATCCCACCCAATGCGGGTTGGGAAAATTCATGTACGGTGAGGAGGGCAAGAAGATGCGCGCCTCGGATCCGGAGTTGGCGCGCCTGTTGGATGCCATCGAGCCGGATCATCGCGTCTTGCATCAGGAGGGGGAGGCGATCAAGAAGGCCCTGATCGCCGGCAATGTGGTCGCAGCGGCCAAGCACTATCAGGAGAAGGTGATTCCCGCCTTGTCCAAGGTGCGTGCCGTTCTGGCTCAGATGCAAGAGCGTGCCCGGAAGAATCTCTCGGGCAAGGCGCAAGCCGAGCTGATTTTTGCCGGCGAGACCCAGGTGCAACTTGAGGCGGTGAAGAAACTCTTCCATGCGATGAGCGACATCACCAAAGCAAAGATTCTCTCCGAAAATCAGATGCTCATCAACGCCCATGAGACCCGGAGCGTGGTGATCGGCGTCTCCTTGTTGGCCATCGTGATCGGCCTGCTGTTGGCCTGGGTGGTGACCCGATCGATCACCCAGCCCATCCTGGAGAGTCTGGGGTTTGCCGAAAAGGTGGCCGCCGGGGATCTGGAATCCTCTTTGACCTTGACGGGACGTGATGAGGCGGGTCGTCTGGCCATGGCTTTGAACGACATGGTGTGCAAGCTACGTGGCGTGGTCGAGGAGGTGATGACCGCCGCCGACAACGTGGCCTCAGGCAGTCGTGAGATGACGGACAACGCCCAGAATCTCTCCCAGGGGGCGAGTGAGCAGGCTGCTTCGATCGAGGAGACCTCCTCGGCGATGGATCAGATGACTTCGAACATTCAGCAGAACACCGACAATGCGCAGACCACTGAGAAGATCGCCACTCAGGCAGCCACGAGTGCCCGTGAGGGTGGGGTCTCGGTGATGGAGGCAGTCGGGGTGATGAAGGAGATCGCCTCTAAAATTTCGATAATCGAGGAGATCGCCCGTCAGACCAATTTATTGGCCCTGAACGCGGCCATCGAGGCGGCGCGGGCTGGTGAGCACGGCAAAGGATTCGCGGTGGTGGCCGCCGAAGTACGCAAGTTGGCAGAGCGCAGTCAGATCGCCGCCGGGGAGATCGGACAGCTTTCGGCATCCAGCGTCTCCGTGGCCGAGAAGACCGGGGCGATCATGCATCGTCTGGTACCGGACATTCAACGCACCGCCGAATTGGTGCGAGAGATCGCTGCCGCCAGCGTGGAGCAGAATCAGGGGGCGCGTCAGGTCAACCAGGCGATACAGCAGCTCGACAAGGTGATTCAGATCAATGCCGGCGCGAGCGAGGAGATGGCCTCCACTGCCGATGAACTCTCCACCCAGGCGATGCGTTTGCAGGGAAGCATGGCTTTTTTCAAGATCGGCAAGTCCTCCCCGCCAGGTTGTCTGCCGAAGCCGGCTCCGGTGGTCCTTTCGCTGCCGGCACGGGTTGCCTCATCCAAGCCTGTGACTGGT
>JADFZD010000124.1 GCA_015232705.1 Magnetococcales bacterium
AAGGTGGAATGGGGCGCCCAGGAGTACGCCATTCGCGCCCGGCTCAACGGGCAGTCCACCGCTGCGGTCGGCATCAAGGTGGCTCCGGGAGCCAACGCCCTGGAGACCGCCGAACGGGTGCGTGCCCGTATGGGCGAGTTGGAAAAATTCTTTCCCGCCGGGGTTGCCTGGGATATCCCCTACGATACCTCGACCTTCATCAAGATCTCCATCCACGAGGTGGTCAAGACCCTCGCCGAAGCCATGGTGCTGGTCTTTCTGGTGATGTATCTGTTTCTGGGCAACCTGCGCGCCACCTTCATTCCGGCCATCGTGGTTCCGGTGGCCCTTACCGGCGCGTTGGTGGGGATCTATCTGCTGGGCTACTCGATCAACGTGCTCACCCTGTTTGCCATGGTGCTCTCCATCGGCATTGTGGTGGACGACGCCATCGTGGTGGTCGAGAATGTCGAACGGGTCATGGCCGAAGAGCACCTGCCGCCTCGTGAGGCGACCCGCAAGGCGATGACGCAGATCTTCTCCGCCATCATCGGCATCACGCTGGTGCTTTTGGCGGTCTTCATTCCCATGGCCTTTTTTTCAGGGAGCGTGGGCGCGATTTATCGCCAGTTCTCGGTCACTCTGGTCCTGACCATGATTTTCTCCGTGCTCATGGCCCTGACCCTGACTCCGGCCCTCTGCGCCACCATGCTCAAGAACGACCATATCACCGGCACCTCGGGGCTTGGTTTTGGTCCCCTGGCGCTCTTTGCCCGATTGTTCGCCAGTTCGACGCGCGGCTATCGGGGATCGGTGGGGTTCATTCTCAAGCGCTCGTTCCTTTTCATTCTGCTCTATCTCGCGGTCGCCGCGAGCGCGGGATGGTTGTTTCTGAAACTGCCCAACGGCTTTTTGCCCGACGAGGATCAGGGCTATTTCATCACCATCATGCAACTGCCCCCAGGTGCCACCCAGGAGCGTACCCTGGAGGTGCTCTCCGAGGTGGAGAAGCACTATCTGCAACAACCTGGGGTTGCCAAGATTGTTGGCGTGGCCGGTTTCAGTTTCTTCGGACGCGGCCAGAACTCCGCCATCGCCTTCGTGCGCCTGAAAGACTGGAAGGAGCGGACCTCGGAGGAGTTCAAAGTCGGCTCATTGGTGATGCAGGCCAACATGGTCCTCTCCCGCATCAAGCAGGCGTTGATCTTCGCCATCAATGTGCCGCCCATTCCGGAGTTGGCCGCCGTCGGCGGATTCGATCTGCGTTTGCAGGATCGGGTCGGAATGGGACGGGAGCGTCTGTTGGACGCCCGCAATCAGCTTCTCGGTATGGCTTCCCAGGATCCGGTTCTGGCCGGTGTGCGTCCCGAAGGGCTGGAGGCCGGTCCGCAACTGCTGTTGAAGGTCGATCACACCAAGGCCAATACCCTGGGTATCGATCCCGACGAACTCAACGAAACCCTCCAGGTGACCCTCGGTTCGGCCTACATCAACGATTTGACCCGCGATGGACGCATCCTGCGCGTGCTCATGAGCGCCAATGCCCAAACCAATACCGAGCGCGAATCGATCCTGGGGGTGCGGGTGCGCAATCGCGCTGGAGGTTTGATCCCGCTCTCCGAATTCGTCACCAGCGAATGGATCACCGGTTCTCCCAAGCTCGACCGCTACAATGGCATGCCATCCATGAAGCTCTCCGGCAATCCGGCACCGGGTCGCAGCACCGGCGAGGCCATGGCCGCCATGGATCGTCTCTCCACGCAGCTCCCGCCCGGTTTCGGCTACGAATGGTCAGCCACCTCCTTCGAGGAGTCCCTCTCCGGCGCCCAGGTGCCGATGCTTTTCGGATTGTCGCTGTTGGTGGTTTTTTTGTGTCTGGCCGCGCTCTACGAGAGCTGGTCGATCCCGTTTGCGGTGATGCTGATCGTGCCCATCGGTCTGTTGGGTTCGGTTGCAGCCGTGATGGCACTCGGCATGCCCAACGATGTCTATTTCAAGGTGGGTCTGGTGGCGATCATCGGCCTGTCGGCCAAGAATGCCATCCTGATCGTCGAGTTCGCGCGCACGCTCTCCACCGATGGGCGCATGTCACTCGTCGAGGCGACCCTGGAGGCGTGCCGCATGCGGTTTCGTCCCATTGTCATGACCTCGGCGGCTTTCATTTTGGGCGTTCTGCCACTGGCCACCTCGACCGGTGCTGGCGCCAACAGTCGCCGTGCCATCGGAACAGGGGTGATGGGTGGCATGCTCTCCGCCACGGTTTTGGGGCTTTTCTTTATCCCGGTGCTGTTTGTCGTGGTACGCCGGCTTTTTCCGGAAAAACAAAAGATCGACGACGCAGCGTAATTCCGCGGCTTTGCCCTTCCCTCAAGAGCGAGGCTCATGAAGGATTCTCTGGATGCCGGACGACCGGCGTGCGGCTGTTAAGTCCAGTCGGATACAGGGATCAGGGTGACCGCACGGGAATCAGGATGCCTTGCTCACCATGGGTATGGGGGGCAGTTGATACACCCGGACCAGATCGGCGATACCCGTTTCGACGGTTTTGGGATCCGAGACCAATTTTCTGATTCTTCTTAGATTTTTGAAGGTGTCACAGTCGCTGCCCTTGCACTTTTCGCACTTTTTGCTCTTGAAATCCAGCTCGTGCAGGTTGGGCAGGTTGTCGAACAGCCAGAAGACACGGTGACTGAATGCTGATTCGCGCGAGATCTGTGTCAAGAGCGCGACCTTGATGGCCAACAACGTGTCGTGCTCGTTTTTGCAGACCATCCCGGATCTTTTTGACGCCTTGGACACAGGTGTAATCTCCTTTGGACAGGGTATGAAAACCGATAGCAGCGGCTTACATGTCTATCCTAGACACGATTTTCATCTGTTGTCAAAATAATTCGCCTGAATGATAGGGATTTTTTTATCCCGTGACCTGACGAATCGCGGCCAGCAGAGCCTTTTTGCTGATAGGTTTGGCAAGATAAAGATCCCCTCCCGCCTCGCGACATCGCTCCTCTTCGTCGCTCATGGCGTGGGCAGAGAGGGTGATGATCGGCGTGTGTCTCAAATTCTGATTCGACTCCCACTGACGGATATGGCGAATGGCGGTGTAGCCGTCCATGCGCGGCATCTGCACATCCATGATGATGACATCGAAGGATGAAATCCTAACCAGATCAATGGCCTCCTGACCATCGTTGACGATCGTCAGGCGATGGTGTGGTTGGGTGAGATAGGCTTCGATGAGTATCTGGTTCTCGTGGATATCTTCGGCCAGGAGTACACTCAAGGGCTCGGATTCGATTGATTGTTTACGTTGCGAGCTTGCCTCGCCGAGGATTTGGAGCAGTGTGTTTCGTTGGATTGGTTTGCCAAGCACGGCGTCGCAACCGAACTCGTGCTTTGGAATCAAGGCATCGTGACTATCGTTGGCGGTGAGGGCAATGATCCAGGAGGGTGTGCGCTGTGTTTTTCGCTCCCATTGGCGCATGCGTCGCATTGTGGTGAATCCATCCAGGAGTGGTATCTGGAGCTCCATGAGCACCACATCGAACGGCTCCTTTTGAAAGCGTTCCAGGGCTTCCATGCCATCGTTGACCAAGACCAGATGGTGTGGGGTCTGTTTCAGGAACCCTTCGATGAAGCGCCGGTTGACCTCTTGATCATCGGCAAGAAGGATCTTCAAGGGATGCGCGGCGGGCATCGCCTTCTCTTCATCACCTTTTGGGAGGGGTTCGTGCATGATTTTGACCGGCAGGGAGAAGAAAAAGGTGCTTCCGGAGTCGGGGCGGCTTTCGACCCACAAATGGCCACCCATCATCTCCACCAGGCGGCGCGAAATGGCCAATCCCAGCCCTGTGCCACCGTAACGGCGCGTGATGCCGACATCGGCCTGAATGAACTCCTCGAAAATTTGAGCCTGCTGTTCCGGTGAAATCCCGATGCCGGTATCCTGCACCGCGAACAACAGGGTATCGATTTTTTCCGTGAACATCGACAGATGCAGATCCACCCGGCCATGGTGGGTGAATTTGATGGCATTGCTCAACAGGTTGAGCAGGATTTGTCGTACCCGCCCTTCGTCGCCCAATACCCCTTCCGGAATGTCGTCGAGAATGTTTTCGCCCAAGGTCAACCCTTTTTGCGTGGCTGCCACACGCATCAATCGCGCGGTCTCCTCGATGATGTGGCGTGGCGTGAAGGGTGCGGAATCCAGGGCCATCCGGCCTGCCTCGATGCGCGAGAAATCCAGCACATCGTTGATTACTCCCAGGAGTGCCTTGCCGGAGTTGTGCATGGTCTTGACGAATTGCATTTGCTGTTGGGTCAGATCTGTCTCCAGCAGCATTTCGGACATGCCGAGCACCACATTCATCGGGGTGCGAATTTCATGGCTCATGGTGGCCAGAAAATCGCTTTTGGCGCGATTGGCTTCCTCGGCACGTTTGTTGGCATCCAGCAGAGCGTTCCACTGTTGACGCTCCCTGGTTTGATCGCGAAACACCATCACCACCCCGAGTATTTTCGACTCCTTGCGCGGCATGATGGGTGCGGCGCTATCGGCAATGGGGAACTCCGCGCCGTTCTGGGAGACCAGAATCGTATGATTGGCCAGGCCCCGGATCTTGCCGTCCTGGCGCACCTTGTCTACCGGATTGGAGATCTCTTGACGGGTCATTTCGTGGATGAGACGCATGATGTGCGTCAATGGCCGCCCATGAGCCTGCTCGGTCGTCCA
>JADFZD010000125.1 GCA_015232705.1 Magnetococcales bacterium
TGCCCCGGAGGTGGTCTCCACCCTGCAGGCCACGGAAGATCCAGACCAGTTGGCCGATATTGTCGCGCCCCACATCTCCATGAAGGTGACGGAGCGGCAGACGCTGCTGGAGATGCCGTCGGTGCTGGACCGGCTGGAGCGGCTGCTGTTGGCCATGGAGCAGGAGCTGGATGTTTTTCAGGTGGAAAAACGGGTGCGGGGTCGCGTCAAGCGGCAGATGGAGAAGAGCCACCGGGATTACTACCTCAACGAGCAGATGAAGGCGATCCAGAAGGAGCTGGGCGATCGGGACGACGAGAAGGACGAAATCAACGAGCTGGCGGAGAAAATCGCTTCCGTCGGCATGACCGAGGAGGCGCGCAAGAAGGCTGAATCGGAGTTGAAGAAGCTCAAGCAGATGGCACCCATGTCTGCCGAGGCCACGGTGGTGCGCAACTATATCGACTGGCTGATCAGCCTGCCCTGGGGTAAATATACCGAGATGACCCATGACCTCGCCCGTGCCGAAGAGATTTTGGCAGAGGATCACTGGGGTCTGGAGAAGGTCAAGGAACGGATCCTCGAACAGCTGGCCGTTCAGCTCAAGGTAGAGAAGATCAAGGGCCCGATTCTCTGTCTGGTGGGACCGCCGGGTGTGGGCAAAACCTCGCTGGCCAAATCGATCGCGCGCGCATCGGGTCGCGAATATGTGCGCATGTCTTTGGGCGGCATCCGCGACGAGGCGGAGATCCGCGGCCATCGTCGCACCTACATCGGCTCGCTGCCGGGCAAGATCATCCAGTCGATGAAAAAGGCCGGCTCGAACAACCCGCTGTTTCTGCTTGACGAGATCGACAAGGTGGGTTCGGATTTCCGGGGCGATCCCTCCTCTGCCCTGCTCGAAGTGCTCGATCCGGAGCAGAACGCCACCTTCAACGATCATTACCTGGAGGTCGATTACGACCTCTCCAAGGTGATGTTCATCACCACGGCCAACAGCCTGAACATCCCGCGTCCCCTGCTCGACCGCATGGAGATCATCCGTCTGGCTGGCTACACCGAGCAGGAAAAGTTGCGCATTGCCACGCGCTATCTGATCCCCAAGGAGATGGAGACCCATGGTCTCAAGGAGGGGGAGTTCACCCTTTCCTCCGGGGCGTTGCAGGATATCATCCGCTACTTCACGCGGGAATCCGGGGTGCGCGGTCTGGATCGGGAGATCGCCAGCCTGTGCCGCAAATCAGCACGGGCGATCCTGACCGATCCGAAGAACGACCGGATCGCCATTGGCTCCAAGAGTTTGAGCAAATTCCTGGGTGTGCGGCGCTATCGGTTCGGTCTGGCCGAGGATGAGGATCTGGTGGGCGTGGCCACGGGTCTGGCCTGGACCGAGGTGGGCGGTGAGCTGCTGACCATCGAGAGCATCCACATCGAAGGCAAGGGAAAGCTGACCACCACCGGCAAACTGGGTGATGTGATGCAGGAGTCGGCTCAGGCGGCCCTCACCTATGCCCGTTCCCGCGCCCGCGAGTGGGGCATGGAGAGCGAAGAGTTTTTCCAGAAGCGCGACATCCATATCCATGTGCCGGAAGGGGCCACCCCCAAGGATGGTCCTTCGGCGGGTATTGCCATGTGTACCGCTCTGGTGAGCGCCCTGTATGGCATTCCGGTACGCAAGGATGTGGCCATGACCGGCGAGATCACCCTGCGTGGTCGGGTGTTGATCATCGGTGGTCTGAAAGAGAAACTTCTGGCCGCGCATCGGGCCGGCATCAAACACATTATCATTCCTGAGGAAAATGTCAAGGATCTCAAAGAGATATCCTTGAGCATCCTCAAGGATCTGGAGATCCATCCGGTGACCCACATGGATCAGGTGCTCAAACTGGCTTTGCGTGGCGAATTGAAAATGTTGAACAAAGTATCGGATGGCGTGGCGCTCTCCCTGGACACGAACGATCCCACTCTGCTTTTGCCGCACGAAGAGGAACTCAAGGATGGACCGTCGTTGACCCACTGATCGTGAGATCATGGAAGGTCATGAAGAATGTGAGGGAAGGTCAAGATAATCGCTTGACAGCATGGATTCGCAACGTATAGTAACCCCGAAAACACCTTGGCAGGCGCTCACGCAAGAGGCCTGACAGGTTAACCGGAACGTCTTGCTAGGGGAGAACTTCCATTGAACAAATCCGAACTCGTTGATGCCGTTGCGGCGGAAGCCAAATTGACCAAGGCTCAGGCTAGCGAAGCCATTGATGCCGTGATTCATGCCATCCAGAACGCCCTGAAGGGTGGTCAGCAGGTGAATCTGGTTGGATTCGGCTCTTTCATGGTGACCGAGCGTGCCGCTCGCACGGGTCGCAATCCTCGCACGGGTGCCGAGATCAATATCCCCGCCGCAAAACTGCCGAAGTTCAAACCTGGCAAGGGTCTCAAGGATGCCGTCACCCCTCCGCAGCCGGCTCCGACGCCTGCCGCCAAGCCCGCTCCTGCCAAGAAGCCTGCTCCCGCAGCCCCGGCACCAGCCGCCGAAGTGAAAAAGTCCGTCAAGAAGAAGAAGTAATCCCGGACACCAAGCCGGTTGCTTCTGCAAGTCCGTAAAACGCCCTCCGGCATGTCACGGACAATTGACGTACTAACGCCCCAGGACGTGTTGACATTCAATAATCTGATCCATATTCTGTCTTGCAGAAGGCACTGCTATGGATCGATTTTTATTGCGTGATGACCAATGGGAACGGATTGTAAACCTTTTACCAAGAAGGCGAGGCTATCCAGAAAAGAGGACAGAGGATCATAGATTATTCATCAAGGCGGTCCTTTGGATTGCCCGTCCTGGTGCGCCATGGCGTGATCTTCCTCCATCTTTTGATCGCCTCACTCCGCGAGAGTATGACAAAGATTGATATGAGGATCGCAATCTCGTAGAGAGATTCTTTAACCGTATCAAGCAATTCAGGCGGATTGCGACTCGTTGTGAGAAGTTGGACAAGTGCTTCAACGCCATGATTGGTTTGCACCATGATCTGGCTTGAATAGATACAATAATTTTATTGAATGTCAACACACCCTAGTGTAAACTTTACCGTGTAACTCCCGTCAAGGAGATACACGGTAAAGCCGAGGTTTGTTTTGCGCACGGTAGCCCATGAGCTGCAACCAACTTGCATGTTGGGGGAATGCCCCTCACCCCCTTCCGTGGCGTTCCTTTTGGGAGCTTCACGAGTAAGGTCGCAAGATGATCATGGGCGCGAAGACACTCAACCCCACGCAGTCCTCGGGCGGATAGCTCAGCCGGGAGAGCATCGGCCTTACAAGCCGAGGGTCACGGGTTCGAACCCTGTTCCGCCCACCAATCCCACCTTTCATACCTTCTCATAAAGTCTCATGGAGCCAGCTAAATGCTGGCTTTTTTTATGTTTATCCTCTCAAAGCCTCTCACAAGAACGCATACCAGCTTGCCATTGACTTGTATAGAAACCTGTATAGAATCGATTCCAGGAAATTTCCTATACAAAAACGCCTGCAAGTGGCGTGGTTGCTGGGGTTGCGGCTGATCGATCCTATCCAAGACAAGTTTCCATCCATTCCTGGTTCGCCGGATGCATTGCAGATGCACGGAAAATCGGTGGAACAGGTGGAACAGGTCTTTCAATATATTAAGTAAGTATCCCCCGGCAGAGCCGGGGGCTTTATTTTGTGAGCCGCTCAAAGCGGCTAATTGCGGGGCGCTAACGCGCCCCTATTGAGTTGCCGCCTGAAGGCGGCGGGCCTGTTCAGAATTGCAGCTTGAGCTGATACAACCGGCGCTCCTCCGCCTCCTGGTGACGGATGTAGTGTCTGATCTGCTCCTCATCTCGCCCCACCGTGGATACAAAATAGCCCCTTGCCCAAAAATTCTGCCCCGTAAAATTCCTTCTCTGTTCACCATATGTCCGCGATAAGTGAATCGCACTTTTCCCCTTGATATAACCGATGACCTGCGATACCGCGCATTACCCATTGTATTTATCCTCGTCTGCCTCGCCATCACCGCTGTTCCCGCAAAGAATCGACAAGTCAGCAAGAAAGCCTGTTCAGGGTGAAGCACGATTGGAGCCATGGGGCCTGAAAGACCCCAACACAAGCGGAGACCGCACCCGTCAGACCATTGCGGTATTTTTGCGCCTTGAATCCGGCATGGCTGCTCTGTGCCTGACTCATGGCCGGGTGTGGAATTGCCATATAATACCCTTCAGGGAAAAGCATTCCGCCGTCTTGTGTCGGTCTTTCAGCACCCGGTCATATCAATCCCCTGAAAGAGGAGACACAAGCCATGAACACCCCCACCACTCCCCGCACCATCAAAATCAGCGTTTCCGAGAAAGGCAAGCTGCGCCTGATCGATGCCGATCTGATGTCCGGCCAAGGGAACCCCCCTGAACCGCACCAGAAGGAGCACCAGCTTTCCGAAGGCCGCACCTTCGACGATGGCCGGGCGCTGTTGACGGAGCTGTCCCAGCTGGTTCACATGCGGCGCGCTCAAGGGCGCGCGATCATGCCGGATGAACTAGCCCCCTTCCTGGCCGATCTGGAAGCGGTGTTGGTCCGTGGTTGGACGGAAATGTCCGAAGCGGCGCAACGCCTGAACACGGCGTCCAGCTACTTGCGCCGCTGGTGCGTGCGGGTTGGGAATGCCGGGTAATCCCCATCGGCTGCCAGGGACGGCGGCACCTGCCAGGATGAGGC
>JADFZD010000126.1 GCA_015232705.1 Magnetococcales bacterium
CAAGCCCAGAAAGATCTCTTCGATGCCTTCATCCGGTTGATCGCGGGTGCCATCGACGCCAAATCGCCCTATACCGGCGGTCACTGCGAACGTGTGCCAGAATTGGCGCAGATGCTGGCTCTGGCGGCCAGCGAGAGCACACATCCCACGTTCGTCGATTTTGCGATGAACGACGACGAAAAACAGGAGATGCGGATCGCCTCCTGGCTGCACGACTGCGGCAAGGTGACCACGCCCGAGTATGTCGTGGACAAGGCCACCAAGCTCGAAACCATCTACAACCGCATTCACGAGGTACGGATGCGTTTCGAGGTGCTGCATCGCGATGCCCGTATCGCCTGTCTGGAGGATGTTCTCGATCGTGGCGCGGAGCGCGAAGCACGCGAGGAGGAGATGCGGGCCAGCCAGGCGGCATTGCTGGAGGAGTTTGCCTTCATCGCCAAGGCCAATGTGGGCGGCGAGTTCATGACCGCCGCCGACAAGGATCGGGTGCGTGCCTTGGCGCAACGTACCTGGATCCGCTATTTCGACGACAGTCTGGGACTCTCCCACGCCGAGATCAAACGCCGCAAGGGAATGCAGAATGCGGTTGGCGTGGAGGAGTTTCTGCTCTCCGACAAGGTGGAGCACATCATTCCGCGCGAGAACGACACCCAGAGCCGCGACGAGGCTCTGGGCATCAAAATGCCGGCTCCGGAGCATCTTTACAACCTCGGCGAAGTGTACAACCTCTGTATCGAGCGCGGCACATTGACCAACGAAGAGCGCTACAAGATCAATGAGCATGTGGTGCAGACCCTGGCCATGCTCGAAAATCTGCCCTTCCCGGACAACATGGCGCGGGTGGCGGAGTTTGCCGGGGCCCACCACGAGACCATGCATGGTACCGGCTATCCGCGCAAGCTCAAGCGGGATGAGATGTCCTGGCCGGCGCGGATCATGGCCATCGCGGATATCTTCGAGGCACTCACAGCCACGGATCGGCCCTACAAGGAGCCCAAGACCTTGAGCCAGGCGATGAAAATCATGGGCTTCATGCGCAAGGATGGGCATATCGACCCGGATCTCTTCGAACTGTTCCTGGTGAGCGGCGTCTACAAGCAGTACGCCCAGCGCTTCATGGATCCAAAACTGATCGACGAGGTGGATGTGGCGTCGTATATCACGCCAAAGCCTGCGGCTTGATCTTTTCTCACAAGATTGGCGGTAAAAGGACAACGGGTCAGGCCACTTCAGCCTGACCCGTTTTGTTTGGGGCTCACAGAATACGTTTCGAAGAGCCGTTGCCTGCGCATGTCAACACGCTTGGCGCGGCAGGCTCCGGATTCACCGCGCCATTCACCCCATCTCCAGCAATGCATACCCCTGGCGCACCCACTCCTGAATTCCTCCGATCAACTCGCACGCCTTGAGTTCGTGCTCCTGAAATGCCTCTAAAGCAATGGCCGCGCGCGGCCCGGAGCGACAGATGAGCACATGCAGCGCCTCGGGATCAAACGCCTCCGGATCAAACCGGGCCCCGAACGATTGACGAAACGGTTCCGTATCCTGACGGTCCAACAGGTTGTGATCGCAGGCAAACAACTCGGAACCGGCAATGATCCCCTCGGCCTGCTCGACGGGCGTGCGCAAATCCAGAATCACCAAGCCGGGTCTGCCCAACTCGATGGCGCGATGCAGGTGCTGCACCGAGATCATCTCATTGAAAAGCGCCTTTTCGGTGATCTCTCGGGTCTCGGCCCACTCGAAACAGCCCTTGTATTTGCGATCATCCTGGTTGATATGGGTCTGCAACCAATCCAGAAGAAAACTCTCCAGCAGGATAACCGCCTCGGATCGTCGTTCTGCGACATCATGCTCCAGTTGCCGCAGATGCCGGATCAACTGCTGGTGCAGGCCGATATGCTCCTCCAGATGCACATAGCCGTGCTGGCGCATCAGCGCCTCTTCGGCCTCGAAATGCTCGTGGGTGTACTTATCCAGACGAGGAAAGAGCGAATCGACCTGATCCCACTCATCCTCGAACGGGGCGCGCTCCTGAAAGCGTTTTGCCAGCCGCTCGAACTCGATGACATAAAACAGCAGACGCTTGTGATCGTTGTTGAACCGCTCGACCCCAACATCCGCGATGAACAGCTCCCGTTCGCTCATGGCATGCTCCTTTCCGGAGAGAAGAGGATAATTTACATGAGTTTATCGTTGAATCAGGATTGCGGTCAAGGTAAACACATGATAAAAATGAATCGGCCTATCGATTGAATCTATCTGTCAGATTCACAAACGCCGGCGTGCTGGCACATCTCGACATCAGCTTGCATCGCGCCTTCAAGGAGATTTCCGATCATGAGCCTCCCATCACCAGACCGGTTGCACCTCTCCCGCCGCAGCTGTTTGCGGCGTATGGGGGCGCTGGCGGCACTCGCGATTCTGCCCGAGGCCGGATGCGCGCAGATACCCCCTGGCGATGTCCCGCTTCGTCACAACCCCTTTACCCTCGGTGTGGCCAGCGGTTCCCCCGCGACCGACGGCTTCGTGCTCTGGACCCGGTTGATGGGAGAGGAGATCCCGTTGGATCGGGCCATGCGAGTCCAATGGGAGCTGTTCGAACCAGACAACCCGAACCGCATCATCCAGCAAGGGGTGGCCAGCGCCCCGCCCGAACTGGCCCATTCGGTGCATGTCGAGCTGCACGGGTTACCTCCGGACCACTGGTTCGGCTACCGGTTCCGTCTGGGTGCGCATGTCAGCGACGCTGGACGCACCCGCACCCTGCCTGCCCTCCATACGCCCACCGCCACACCATTGCGCTTTGCCTATGTCTCCTGCCAGCATTGGGAACATGGTCACTATGCGGGCTATCGGCACATGCTCGACGAGGGGCTGGATTGCGTGGTGTTTGTCGGGGATTACATCTACGAATATGCCTCAAGCAGCAGTTCGGTGGTCGTGCGTCAACATCACCAACCGATGACGCGCACCCTCGACGATTACCGCGCCCGGTATGCGATCTACAAAAGCGATCCCTGGTTGCAGCGCATGCATGCCCACTGTCCGTGGCTTCTGACCTGGGACGATCACGAAGTGGAGAATGACTATATCGGCCTGCACTCCATCAGCGGCACCGAGAACTTTCCCGCCGTGCGCTCGGCAGCCTATCAGGCCTACTACGAGCACCAACCGCTGCGCGCCTCAACATTGACCGAGGGGATGTCGGGTCTGTCACGGGGTGCGGAGCTGAAAATTTACGACCGCTGCGAGTGGGGCCAACTGGCGACTTTTCACCTGCTGGATGGCCGACAGTACCGGGATGCGCCGGTGTGCCGGGAGAGCTTCGGCCCGGTGATGCGCGCCTTTTGCGTTCCGCCCGATCCAAGACGGAGCATGCTGGGCATGGCGCAGGAGCGCTGGCTGGAAGAGGGGATCGCACGCTGCGCCCGACAAAAAAAAACGTGGAACATCCTGGTGCAGCAGAGCCGGTTTTCCCCGGCCAACTATCCGGAAGGAGCCGGAGTCAAAGCCTCGGTGGATCGTTGGGATTCGTTCCCCGAGGCCCGGCTCAGAATCCTGGATGCCCTGGCAACCCACACGCCGCGCAACACGCTGGTCATCGGTGGGGATCTGCATCAGAACTGGGTGGCGCGGGTGCATCGCAATCCCTATGATGTGAACACGCCGGTGATCGCCAGCGAATTCACCGGTACGAGCCTCTCCTCCTACATGGGACGCAAACTCGCATCGGCGCAAGAGGAGGCCGCGCGCAATCCCCACTGTCTGCTGGCGGATCCCACCCGGCGTGGTTACGGTGTGGTGACCCTGACCCCGGAGCACGCCACCGTCGATCTGCGCGTGCTTGAGGATGTGCGTGATCCGGACTCCTCCATCGCCACCCTGGCGCGTTTTGTCGTCGAGGATGGCAAGCCACTGCGACGGATGACGCTTGGCGGATAGACACACCGCGCGACGGAACGAAAGACCCTGGTTCCGGCATCGCTGCGCAGACCCACCAGATGCGCCACCTCAATCGCGCTGCGTGATGGGGCGATCAGGCCTCGCCCCAGTGACCTTGGAACGCCCTTCCGGAGTTCCAAGATTACGGGGATCCCTGACCCCTACCCCGCCGGATACTCCTGCAACATCCGCCTGGCCCGTTCTGCCACCTCCTCGAACTTACGCAAAAATACCGCATCAGGCATGGCCTGGGTTCGGACAACGCTCTCTTCCAATCCGATCGCGGACCGTTCCAACCCAACAAGACCGTAACTGCCCGCCAGACCGGACAATTCTCGCGCTGTCTCCGCCAGACGCCGATGCATTCCGGCGGCTTTCTCGACGGCGATCCGCTCCAACATGGCCGACAACGATGCACGCGCCATAGTCAGGAATCGTCCGAAGGGCTCATCGCCTAGATCCTGACGAAACCCGAACAAACGCTGTTCCAGTTGCAGCGCCTCACGAAAATGGTCCGCCTCTTCGTCCAATCTCGGCAACCACTCGACCACCTCCCGGAGTTGGCCGCGACGCGCGATCTCCTCCATGGACGAGGCGCACCGGGCCAGAGAGAGTGCCCCCAGTTGCGCGGCTCCACCATGCAGACCGTGCGCCACGCGCGCCAAGATCTCAACCTGCTGCTGTTCAACCGCCTGACGAATCGCCGCGATCCGCTCAGGCAAAAGCTTCAGGAACTGCCGAA
>JADFZD010000127.1 GCA_015232705.1 Magnetococcales bacterium
CCCAAATCACCACGCCGGCCAACAGCAACGATACCATCTCATAGCGTCGCTCACCCATGATGCTGGTGACAAAGGCGATACGGCGCGAGTAGCGGAAAAACTTGAGTAGTTGGATAACCCGGAACAGTCTGAAAAATCGGAACGTGGGCAGAATCGCCACAAGATCGATCAGGGCCAGTGGATGGGCCATCCAGCGCAGTTTGTTGAGCACGGCGTGATACAAGCCGTCGAAGATCTCCCCAAGTCGCGTAGGTCGATACACCCGCCTCCGGTAGCGACGCACCGCCTTGTGGTAGTCATCATGAAGCGAAGTCGCGGTCCACCACCGCAACAGGTATTCGCACACAAAGAGATAATAAAACCCATGATCCAGATAGATAAAAAATGCATGATGCGCCCAAACATCGTGTTCCGGATCCTGTTCGTGATGGGCATTGACGATCAACACCCCAAGCGACAAGATCAACATGCTCATCATGAAGAAGTGATACCAGCGCCGATACGGACAGGCAGGATCCTCCATGATCCAATATATGGTCTTCTTGAGGCGTCGATAAAGGGTTTGCGGCTCTTTGCTCATCGGATGCGTGGCATTTCCTTCCTGGTGCCGGGTGGGAGTGCTCTTTGTATCTCATGGCCATGCAGAGCGTCAACCACCGGCGCTCAAGAGCCTGTCAGGACTGGTCAGGTTACACTTTTTTGCTTGCATTTTCATAAAAAAAGCGTTCAATGAACCGTAACGTGTATGATGGGGGGATTCCCCCTCACCTCCCACCCGTGGTCTACCCTCGGGAAACCACGGTAACACCCTCATTAAGGCGTGTTGACATATAGCGTCAGCGGCCTTGATACGGCGTTGTGACGCCCCTTCGCGGCTCAATACTTACCGTGCAGGTCGCGCAACACTCGTCGCGCCTGATCAGAAGGCTCGCCGCCTTCTTAATATCAACACGCCCCAAACCCTTGGCCTCGCATTTCCGACCCCCATTCAGGACCAAGAAAAACGGATGCTCACTCCCGCTTCCCTCAAGCCTTCCATGCGCACGGTCGATCAACTCGCGCTGGCCGCGCTATTGGGATGGAGTTGCATGATCGCCATCGTATTTGCCCAGACCCTCTTCCAAGAGAAAAATCATGTTCTGAGCATGGCGAGACTTGAGGGGATCACCCATCTGAACAAGGATCTGTCGTTTCGCCAATGGGCCACCTCGCATGGCGGGGTCTATGTCGAACCGAGCACATCCACCCCTCCCAATCCCTACCTCAGCGTGCCCAATCGGGATGTCACCACCGACGAAGGACAGAATCTCACCCTGATGAATCCGGCCTACATGCTGCGTGAGGTGATGGAGCGCTACACCGAAACCTATGGGGTACGCGGTCACATCACCAGTCTGAAACTCCTCAATCCCAACAACGCCCCGGACGCATGGGAAGAGGAAACCTTGCGCGCCTTCGACAACGGCGCCTACCGGGAACGAACGGAACGCACAGAAATAGACGGTAAACCTTACCTGCGTATCATGCGCGCCATGATCATGGAACCGGGTTGCCTCAAATGTCACGAGGCAAGCGGCGTCCCGATCGGCGGCATCCGCGGGGGAATCAGCACTGCCGTGCCCCTTTCACCCTACCTGGAAGGGTTGGAGCGCTTTACCATCACACTGCTCTTCGGGCATACCCTGTTGTGGATGAGCGGTCTGCTGGCTCTGTGGTTTGCCAGGCGTCAGTCGCAACGCCATCTGATCGCTCAGGGACAAGCCAATGCCGCCGTGGAGGAACGTGAAGCCCGATTTCGAGGTCTGTTTCTCGACTCGCCGGCGGCCCTCTGGGAGGTGGATCTCTCCCAGGTCAAACGTTATCTGGACGATCGCCATCCCGATCTCTCCCGAATCACCCCGGAGATCGCTGCCGAATGCGCCAAACGCGCGTTCGTCATTCGCGTCAACCAGGCCACCGTCGATCTTCTGCGCGCACCCTCTGACGAAATGATGCTGGGCGTGGAACTGGGACGTTTCTTCGATGCCCATGCGCTGGATACCTTCAGCCATGCGCTCACCACCTTTCGAAGCGGGGCGACACGCTTTGCCACGGAAACCACCCAAACGACCTTTCCAGGACAGGTGCTCTGGATTTCGCTCTCCATCTCCCTATCGCCGGACAGTGAAGAGAGCTGGCAACGGTTCTACGTCTCGATGATCGATATCACCCAGCGTCATCAGGTCGAACAGTTGCTGCGGGATGAACTCGAACGCAACCGCCATCTTACCTGGGCTCTGGATCAGGATCTGACACTCCGAAAACGCGATGAGACGCTTATGCGTCAGGCCAAGGAGCAGGCCGAGAACGCCAATCGCGCCAAAAGCCAATTTCTGGCGATGATGAGCCATGAAATCCGCACACCCATGAATGTGGTGATCGGAATGGGGGATCTGCTGCTTGAATCCGGCGTGAGGGAGGAGCAGAAAGAGTTCGTGGCCAAACTCCAGGAGGCTGGAGCCAATCTGCTGGAATTGATCAATCATATTCTCGATCTCTCCAGGATCGAAGCCGGACAGTTGACCCTGAACGAGGAACCTGTCGAAATCGGCGCACTGGTGAGCGAGGTGACCGACGTGCTCAAGGTGATGATGCATGGCAAGGGACTGGTCATGCGCTGTGTCGTCGCGCCGGAACTTCCACCATGGCTGCTGTTTGACCGACGGCGCCTGCGGCAGATTCTCTTCAATCTTTTGAGCAACGCGATCAAATTCACCGACGCCGGACAGGTGACCCTGATCTGCGACGTGGATCCGGACCATTCCGACAGGATGCTTCTGTTGGTGAACGATACCGGCATCGGCATCACACCCGATAAATTGCAACTGATTTTTGATCCCTTCACTCAGGCGGACACCAGCATGACCCGTCGGCATGGTGGCAGTGGTCTCGGTCTGACGATTGCGCGTCGTCTGGTGACCTTGATGGGGGGCCAGATCACCCTGGAGAGTCAACCGGGAACCGGCAGTTCATTTCGTGTCTCCCTGCCCGCCCATCCCGCAACCAGTCACCCCACGACACCCTTGGGTGCCACCCGCGCGCCATCCCCCTCGCCTTCGGAGCCTCCTTCCATGCGCATTCTGCTGGTCGAGGACTCGGAGGACAATCAACTGCTGATCCGCGCCTTTCTCAAAAACAGTCCGCATCACCTGACCATCGCCGTCAACGGCGAAGAGGCGGTGAGGCGGGTACGCCATGAAAGTTTTGATCTGGTGTTCATGGATGTGCAGATGCCCGTGATGGACGGCTACACAGCCACGCGCGCGATTCGCGCCTGGGAGGCGGAGACCGGTCAGCCACGTCTGCCGATTGTCACCCTGACCGCCCATGCCCTGGAAGGCGAAGCGGAACGCAGTCGTGCGGCAGGGTGCGATCTGTATCTGAGCAAACCGATCAAAAAACAGAAACTCCTGGAGGTGATCGACCAGTTCGCTTCAACCTGAATCCGGCAGTTGCGAATGATTGCATGAGCCGACATATGGATTCATATGGTGAATTGCAAGAAACCGAAGCCACCTTGTCGGCAATGAGGCTTTCTTCCGATTCGCCAAGCAGATCAAGAGGTTGTCTCAGGTGAACCTTCGCAACTGCCGGATTCGGGTTCAAGGGGATAGTCTCCCTTACCCCCGATGGAGAAGTGGCCGACGCACGCGCCGGACAAGAAAACCCGCCAGAATCAACCGATCTCCGGTGACGGCGCGTTGAACAACCCCAGAAACGTGCACATTGAAAACTCATCCTTCGGGAAACAGCTCCCGGAACCGCTCAAGGAATCGCGCATTGGCCTCTTCAGGTGACCATCCCTCCAGCGTCACCCCTGGAAACGGCTCGGGCAGACCGCGCCATGGGGCGGGTTCCGGAGCCATCAAAGCCGTCTTCTCGTTGGCCAGCAAGCGCCAATCCGCATCCTTCACCCTCTCCGATGGCAGACCGACCAAACCAAAACGCGCGGCGATCACCCGCAGCAAACGCTCCTCCCAATGCGTAAAATCGGTCATCACCTGCTTCAAGGGCTTCGGCAGATCCGACAGATAGGCCTCGGCGGCATCGTGCATCAACCCCCAACGGGCATCCTCCGCCCCCACCAGCCGCGACACCCACACGGCATGCTCAGCCACCGAATAGAAACGCCGGCAGTGACCGTTGAAACGACACAGCATTCCCAAGGAATGGGCTATATCCTCGATCACCACCTCATCAGCGCGTGCATCCAACGGCCAGAACTGCCGCCCGGTGAAGGTCTGAATCCACGCCCCGTCGCGCGGGGCATGATCCTCACGCGCCACCGTCACAACGCTCCCGATCCAGCATCAGGTTCGGATTGGCCGGGTCAAGAATCTCTTCGTCCACCGGGTGCCCCGTCAACAGGCGGGTCAACGAGACACTGACCGGTCGTTTCAGGCCAATTGGCAGCGCCTCCTCCGACGCTTTTGCCTCCGAAGTGACCCCCGCCCTCTGCTCTGGATTGGCCTTTGTGCCGGTTTGCGTCATAATTGCCTCCCTGTCTGTCGCGGATACGATCATCTGGATTCAACCCAGATCCGGCTGTTGCGTATGATTGCCCAAGCTCACATATTGGTTCAT
>JADFZD010000128.1 GCA_015232705.1 Magnetococcales bacterium
GTTAATCTGGTTGGAGTTGACCTCGGGTTTCACATGAATCGTTTGTCTTCAATGCATTGAGCCTATGTGTGCTTGGTTGGCCCAGGGAATGGCGCGAACTGTCCTTGTCCTCGCGCCCATTGATTACATATGATTACAAGCCCACACCCGCACCTGAGGCCCCCCATGCCCGGACAGAATTTCTCCATCCGCACCGACGCGGCCAAGCTGACCGAAATCGACCGGCTGGCGCAGGCGCAGAACCGGTCGCGCAATTATGTCGTCAACGAGGCCATCGACCGCTACTTGGCCGAGGAACACCAGTGGGCCGAAAAGGTGCAGGCCGGTATGGCCGCCGCTGAGGCGGGCGATTTCGCCAGTGACGGCGAAGTGGATGCCTTGTTCGGAAAATTCGAGGCTGACGCCAGGACATGAAGCTGCGCTGGACCCGCCCGGCGCTGCGGGATTTGGGCGACATCCACGCCTACATCGCCGAGCACAATCCGGTCGCGGCGCTGAAGGTTGCCCGCCTGTTGCGGGCGCAAGCCGAGGGGCTGACGGCCCATCCGCATATGGGCAGGCTTGGGCGGGTTGATGGAGCCAGGGAATTGGTGGTCGCCGGATCGGCCTTCATCATCGCCTATCGGGTCACGGCAACCGCCATCGATATCCTCGCCATTCGCCACTGCGCTCAGGTCTGGCCGGAGCGGATGGAGGAATAGAAGTCACTTCGGTCGATACACCATCCTTCCGTCCGACCCCACAGGGTCGGCTTGCAGCGCATGTGTGGACGACCGCCTTGGTGCAAGGAGAATCTGACTCGGCAACGTGCGGTCTGGTGCGGTCATGTGTTCGGCCTCGACAGAAGCGGTTCACAAGACCGCGGGCCATGATGAAATCCGCGAACCGGGTCCCAATCAATCGGACGTGCCTGTTGCGCATTGCCCTGGGAGGGTCTTCCCGGTTCCCGGCCTGACCGGGTTGCCATCACGTCACATTCACCCTCGCACGTTCCGTCTCCCTATTCTTGCCGAGCAAATTTTGGCTCAGGCACCCTGGGGGACGGGATAGGTTTCGCGGTAGACTTCGCCCCGGACCATGATGGACCGCGCGATGCGGGCCATTTTGTTGGCCAAGGCGACCGAGGCCTGGCGGGCCGATTTGCGTTCCAGCAACGCCTTCAGCCAGTCCGCCTTGCCGGGCGCCTTGTCTCGCGCATGCCGAAGTACGCTGGTAGCGCCGATGACCAGCAGGCGGCGCAGGTAGCTGTCCCCGGCCTTGGTGATGGCCCCCAGGCGACCCTTGCCGCCGGTGGAATTCTGCCGCGGCACCAGCCCCAGCCATGCCGCCAGCTTGCGGCCGCCATCGAAGGCGGCGGGATCGGGAACCGATGCGGCCAGGGCCGAGGCGGTAATCGGTCCGATGCCGGGGATGGTGGCAAGGTTGCGGCTGGCCTCGTCGGTCCTGTGCCAGCCGACGATCTCTTTCTCCAGCGCCTCGATCCGCTGGTCGCAGGCTTCGATCTGCTCGGCGATCTGTCGCAGTGCCACCAGCGCCAGGGCCGGAACCGCCGCATCCTCCAGCCCCGCGATCAGGTCTGCGACCTTGCCCCGTCCCTTGGCGGCAATGATGCCGAATTCGGCGAGATGCGCCCGAAGCGCATTGATCAGCATGGTGCGCTGGCGCACCAGCAGATCGCGCGAGCGGTGCAGCATCAGCACGCCTTGGCTCGCCTCGGTCTTGACCGGCACGAAGGTCATGTGCGGGCGCGTCACCGCCTCGGCGATGGCGGCCGCGTCGTTGGCGTCGTTCTTCTTGCCGCGCTGGACCTAGGCTTTGACCCGCGTCGGCGCGATCAGCCGGACCTCGTGCCCCAGCGCCGACAGACGCCGTGCCCAGTGGTGGGCGGAGCCACACGCTTCCATGCCGGCCATGCAAGGCGGCTGCGAACGGAAGAACGTCTCGACGTCGCCGCGCCGGAGCTGGCGCCGCACAACCACCTTGCCAGCCTCATCAACCCCGTGAACCTGGAAAACGTTCTTGGCAAGATCGAGACCTATCGTAACAATCGCCATGTGGACGGCCCTCCCGAATGTGGTGTTTCTGCACGACCACTCTATGGCACTTCGATGCCGGTGGGCAGCGGTCGTCCACACCATCAATCGTGGACAGAGCCACATATTGGCCGTCGAACGAACCACCCATGCCGCAAAAATCAGAGCACGAGCGGGACTGGATGGTCCGCATGCCGTCTTGGGGCGTTCCCAGCACCGACACGATGCATTCCCCGTCACGAATGGTCATGGCGGCGTCGAGAGGCCCGCTCACATCGCAGATGGCGCCATTGTTGGGATTGACCGTCGCCAAAACCAGATAGCGGCCGCCCGATGACGTGGACAGCAGGGCGCCCTTGCCCTGGCCGCCGAGGTAGTTGAGCACGGTAATGTCGGACAGGTTCCCCCGCACGGAGGCATCGCTGATCATGGCGATGACCATTTGGGCGTCGTCCCATTCACCGGGGGCCAGACTTGGGATTTTCGGCAAGGTTGCCACCGGGGCGGCGGGAGCCTGGTGGAACTTCGGAAGGATTTGCCCAGCCACCACGCCGATGCCGATGAACAACCCCACCAATTGCGACACGCAGAACCAGAACAGCTTGGCCTTCATGCCCCACAGGCCTTGCGTGGTGAAAATGGCATCGGGGATGGTGAGCCTACGGATGAAGTCACCGATCAGCGCCCCGACGAAGCCTACCGGAATCGCGGCAAGCGTAGCCATAAACCGAACCCAGGTGGGCACGGATCGTCCGCCGTCAGGTGTGTAGAGGAAGCACAAAGCGGCGCTGGCCGCGACGCTGAGGCCGAGATAGAGGCCGAAATACGCCTTCTTCGCGCTGGTCATGTTCGGCCCCTACTCGTTCAGCGTGACCAAGGCACCGCTCTTTTCCAGGGTCTGCACCGAGTAGTTCAGCGGATTGTTCCAGCGAATGAAGCGGACCAGCTTCTTCTCGACATCCTGGGTCGCTTCGGCGATTTCCTCGGGGGTCAACACCCGGTCCTGAACCTCGTTCCGCCGCCCCATCGTCCCCATTTTCGTCGTGACCGATCCCGGGGAGAAACGATGCTCCTCCCCGGGGCAATCGATCACAACAGCCCCAGACCGCGCCCGAAAGCGGAGGTCAGGCGGTCGGCATCCTCGTTTTGCAGCACCCGTCCGAAGGCGGCGGTCGTCTTGGGGCCGATCCAGTTGTCCACCTTCAGGTCTTCCCAATCGTCGTGCTGCTGGGGGCCGATGGTGTTCAGGGTTTCCTGCAACACCCCGCCCTCGACCTTGGGCGATTTGTCGTCGTTCTTGTCGCGGAACAGCGGGCCGAAAGCACCATAGGTGGCGGAATCCAGACCGTCCGCATTGCCGCTGCTCTGCGCCTGGCGGGCGAAGGTGTTGAAGCGACCCAGGGCCAAACCGTCCTGCACCTTGGCCGGACCCAGCCGGGCGGTGGCGTGCTTCAGGGCGAAGTCGGTCTGCGGCCCGTATTGGCCATCTTCCTCCACCGGACCCAGCTTGGTATAGGGGCCGTAGGCGGGAGAGCGCCCCGGCAGCGGATTGGCCTGGTTCAGGATGTTCAAGCCCCGCTGCAAGCCCTTGACCGCATTGTCGTAACCATCGGTTCCGGCGGCATCGGCCACCTGTTGCCCGATTTGGGCCGTTGCCTGCCACAGATCGCCGCCATCGGGGGTGGTGTGCGGGCTGGCCTGTTCGGGGATCGGGCGGATCGGCTTCGGCTCGATCGGCTTGCCGCCGTCATAGTGCTGGGGGCCGTCGCCATAGACCGATGAATGCCAGTCCTGCACCTTCTCGTAGGTGTGGTATTTCAGCGGATCGCCCGACCGATGCCCGCGATAATCGCCCTGGGCGTGGTTGATCATGTCCTTCATCTCGCCCTCGGTGAGCTTTTCCACCGGCTTCAGCAGCGCGGCCCTGCCGGGACTGTCGATGGGAGCCGAGGCCATCTCGACCAAGCTGGTGGTGCGGGGATCAGCGGGCAGTTCGGACTGCTTTTGCTCCTGCACCGGGGCGGGCGTGGGGGCAGATTCCGGGACGGGTGGCGCGGTCGTCACCGGCGCAGGCGTGGGCTCGGGTGTCGGTTCTGGCGTGGGAGCGGGCTGAGGTGCTTGCTCGGGTTTTGGGGCGGAATTTGTCGGTGGCTGGGGCGCAGGTTGCTGACTTGGCTGCGGAGCTTCCTTGGGCGGAGAAACTGGGCCGTCGAATTTCGGGGTCTCTCCTTTGTATTTGTCCTGGACCTTCCGCCGTCCTTCTTCCTGGGAAACCCCGAGAATCTCGGCCTGATTACGCGCCTCACGTTCCCAGTTGCGAATGGGCTTCCTATCGGAATCCGTGCCGCTGAAAAAGCCAGCCTCGGCGGCCATGTTGTCAACATTACATTCTTTGATGGCGTTTTTTAATGCCTTGTATTGCTCAAGACCACCGCGATTTGCGTAATGCACATCAAGGACAGCCGTCTTCTGTCCATCAGTCAGCTTATTCCAGTCCGCTTCACCGATTTGGCTTTTCACCCCCTTCTCGTGGTCAGCGATCTTTTCATCCAGCTTGGAGTTGATCTCG
>JADFZD010000129.1 GCA_015232705.1 Magnetococcales bacterium
TGATTCACCGGTTGATCATGCGCATCGAAAAAAGCAGCCTTGATGATCCGGAAAGCATGTTCCGTGCCTGGATGGTGAAGCATGGCGGATTCGAGGTTCGTGGTTTCACCCACATAGCGGGCGATCACCTCCGAAGGCGCACCCTGACATATGACCTGCCCCTTGTTCAGATAGAGCACCCGATTGCACAGCCGGTCCACTTGTCCCAGATTGTGGGAAACGAAGATCACCGCGACCCCGGAGTGAGCCAGTTTGTCCATGCGTTCCAGCGCTTTGTTGCGAAACATCAGATCGCCGACCGAAAGCACCTCGTCCACCAGCAGGATATCCGGACGCATATGGATGGCCACAGCGAAGCCGAGCCGGGCGCGCATGCCGGAGCTGTAGTTCTGAACCGGGGCGTCCAGGAACTCCCCGAGATTGGCAAAATCGACGATGTCGTCAAAACAGGCCGCCAATTCCCGTTTGGAGATGCCGAGCACGGCAGCATTGATCTGGATGTTTTCGCGACCGCTCAATATCGGGCTGAAGCCAGCCCCGAGCTGGATCAGGGCGCCGACGCGTCCACGGATGGTGATCTGTCCGAGATCGGGCATCAACAGGCCGTTGATCAGACGCAACAGGGTGGTTTTTCCCGAGCCGTTGGAGCCGATGATGCCAAGAATGTCGCCCCGTTTGACGGTGAGACTCAGATCGCGGATGACCCAGAATTCATCTTTGCGCAGTTCGGCGTGACGATTCTTGCCAGTCAGCTCCCGACCAATATCGCGCAGACCATACCACAGGGAGCGTTTCAGGCTGCGACAGAATTTTTTGGAGATCGTCTCCACCTCGATGAGGGTATCGTTGGACAAGGGGATCAGGCTCCCATACGTTCCAGGACCAGAGGTACCGCCAGACGGTAGAAGATCAAGGCGAGAGGCAGCAGCACGATCACGATGAGACAGACGATCCAAAAGGCTTCCGGATCACGCATGGCGCCTTGGCTCATCAGGTCGCGAGCGCCTTGCAGCAGTGGGGTGACAGGATTGAGGGAGACGATCAGCGACCAGGGCCACTCCTGCGGGGCGGGATAGACCACCGGAGTGAGAAAAAAAAGCAGTTTGAGGGCCATGGCGCTTCCCTCGTGGATGTCCCGAAAAAGTCCGCCCAAGGGCACCAGGCAGAGGCCGATGCTCATGCCGAGCAGGATCAGCATCAAAATGGCCAGAGGGGTGATCAACAGGGCAGGGCTTAAACGGACGCCGGACCAGATCATGATGCCGATCACCGGAATGAGTTGAATCCCCATGAAAAAGAAGACCTGCAACAGGCCAACCAGAATCGGGGCTTCCCTGGGCATGTTGATCTTGATCATGATCGGTGTGCAGGCATCGAAGGCCTTCAAGGGAGCCAGCACGCTCTCGGAAAAGATCTGCCACAACAGGGTGCCCAACAAGACGTAGATCGGATAGGGGATGTCCGTGGGATCGATGTTGAGGATCTTGCGGGCGTTTAAAAACACGAAAATCGCGGTCGTGGCCAGTGGTGGAACGAGGATCCACAGCAGACCGAAGACCGATTGCCGATAGCGTTGTCGGATATCGCGTAAAAAAAGCTGCCTGGCCAGATGACGCGATCCCCACAGATGGACGATCAGTTCGCGAAACAACAGGCCAGGATTGAGAATCCCAGATCGCGCGGTGTGGATACGCTCCACGGGTGATGAGGTAGGCTCGTGAATCACGACGGGATTCTTGGATGCGAGAATGTTGTGGCCAGGATGGGAATCCAAACAGGTGTTCTCTTGCCGGTCAGTCGATGCGGGCCATGGTGGACAGGCCTGATCGCGCAGCAATTTGATCCGGCAGGGTATATCTCTTTCGGACCCCGTGCGTTTGGTGATTTCATGGATGGAAGCACCAAACAGCCTCTTTACAGAAGGTGATCACACCATGCTTGCCCCAGTTTGTCAATCATGCAGTTGTCTTCTTGACAAAAACGTCGGAGTGGAAAAGGACAGTTGAGTTGCGTTATGATGAGGAATCCATCCACATTGAATTTCAGGTGATCCACGACATGTCCGATTCTGCCGCTTCCACCCCCACCCCCCGGATTCTTGCCGTCATTCAGGCCAGAAGCGGCTCCAAGGGGATTCCCGACAAGAACATTCGTCCCATTCAGGGACATCCGCTGATGGCCTACTCCATCCGGGCCGGACTGGATGCCAGGCTGGTGACCGAGGTGGTGGTCTCCACCGACAGCGAACGCTATGCCGCCATTGCCCGGCGCTATGGGGCGTTGACCCCCTTTTTGCGTCCTGCGGAACTCTCCGGGGATCTGATCGCCTCGGCCCCTTCGCTGCGCCATGCGGTTTTGGAGACCGAACGGATCTTGAACGTGCGCTATGACTACGTGGTGGAACTGCCGTGCGTCTCACCGCTGCGGGATGGACGCGATGTGGACGGCGCCCTGGAGAAACTGATCGCCACAGGCGCCGACTCCGTGATCAGCATGGTGGATACCGGCGAGAAACATCCGATCCGCCTGAAGCGCATCGTGGATGACCAGATCATCGATTTCACCCACGAGTATCCGGAGCCGGCCATCGGTTCCCGGCGTCAGGATCTCAAGCCGCCATCCTACATTCGCAACGGCGCGATCTACGCCATGACGCGCAGAGCCATCGTCGAACTGGGGAGTCGTCATGGCGCTGACAGTCGGCCCTATCTCATGGAGCCGGAGCGCTCCATCAACATCGACGAGCGGCTCGATTTCACCCTGGCCGAGTGTTTGATGCGTCACGGCTTTTGCGACAACCGTCCGGTACCGGTCGAAGAGTCCCGCGTGGAACGGCTGATTCAGGGGGGACGACCCGTGGTGCTGGTCACCACGCCGATTCATTTTCTACCCGAAATCCGCACGGAACTGAGCGCTTTTGCCGATTGCATCCTCGCCCACGGGGCCAGCCGCGAACAGGTGGCCGAACTGCTCGGCGAGGTGGATGGCTGGATCTGCTCCCCCTGTCCCACCTATACCATCGACGCCGAACTGTTGGCCCGCGCCAAAGGTCGCCTGCGCATCCTGGCCACCCCTTCCACCGGCTCCAATCACATCGATCGCGCCTGGTGCGCCCAACACAATCTCCCGGTCTCCTGTCTGAAGGACAGTGATTTCGTCCACACGATCATGGCCTCTTCCGAATTCACCTGGGCTTTGATCATGGCTACGGTCCGCAAACTGCCTCAGGCCGCCGAGCGGGTCCGACAGGGCTATTGGCGCGACATCGAAGATGAACTGCGCGCCGTTGAATTCCAGGGACGTACCCTGGGCATCATCGGTTTTGGTCGCATCGGCGGCAACGTGGCCCGCTATGCCCAACCCTTTGGCATGCGGGTCGTGGCCTTCGACCCCTTCAAGAGCATCACCGCACCAGGGGTGGAACAGCTCGACACCCATGCGGCAGTGCTGGCCGTGGCCGATATCGTGCTGATCGCCGTCCATCTCGACGCCTCCACCGCCGGCATGGTCGATGCCTCGTGGTTTGCCGCCATGCAGCCTGGCGCGATCTTCATCAACGTCTCACGCGGAGAGATCGTCGATGAGTCCGCTCTGCTTGCCAGCCTGGAGTCGGGTCATCTGGCTGCGGCAGGTCTGGACGTGATCTCGGATGAGTTTCTCTCCGACAAACGCCGCCATCCCCTGATCCGTTACGCCGCTTCCCATGACCATCTGCTCATCACCCCGCATATTGCCGGGTTGACGCGGGATTCGGAGCTCAAGGCAGCCCGTTTCGCCCTGGCTGCGGTACGGGATCAACTGTCGCCAGCTTGAACACTTCATGTCAAGGAATGCGTACATGAGCAAGGAACTCCACTATCTTCCCGATATCTCCGTGATCGTCGCCTGCTATAATCAGGGCCAGTGGGTCGAACGGTGCATACGCAGCGTCAGCCATCAGGAGGGGTTCTCCCAGGGGACCTTCGAGATCCTGGTGGTCGATGATGGCAGTGTCGATCACACCCGCGAGGTGCTTGCCAATCTGACGGTCTTGAAGAATCTGCGCGTCCTGATCCAGGCAACCAACCAGGGATTGCCCGTCAGCCTGAACAACGCCATCCGTCAGGCCAGGGGACGCTATGTGATCCGCGTGGATGCCGACGATTATCTCAATCGCAGCTGCCTGCAGATCATGAAGCTCTTTTTGGATGTCAACCGTCACTATCAGGCCGTGGCCATCGATTACGTCAAGGTGGACCATCTGGAGAACACCCTGGGCCGCTTCAACTGCATGGAGCATCCGATCGCGTGCGGCATCATGTTTCGCAAGGAGTGTCTGTTCGATGTCGGGTTGTACGATCCGGAGTTCAAGATGCGCGAGGGACATGAGTTGCGGCGCCGTTTCGAGGCCAAATACCGCATCGGAAGACTGGAGTTTCCGTTTTACAAATACCGGCATCACGCAGCCAACCGTACCCTCAATCGCGAGGATGTGGCGATTTATGATGAGAAGCTGCGTCAAATGGAGCGGTCAGGAAACAAGCCTGCATGATCCCAGATCCGGCAGTCGTGAACGCTTTCCTGATACAACCTATTGATCCATAATGAGAATC
>JADFZD010000012.1 GCA_015232705.1 Magnetococcales bacterium
AGATGCCTGGGTTGAATGGTCCATGGTGGCCAGATTTCGCGATCTGGTGGCCCCCTCTTTTGGCCCTCGATCCTGATCGGGTGTGGGAGGTTGCCACCGAACGGATGGCGGTGCTGGCCGATGCGGCTGGGCGATATCTGGAACAGTTGACGGATTTGGGTTGAGGGAGCTGATATTGATCATGAACGCGGAATCGTTGACAGGCTATGTACGCGCGGCGTTGCGGGCGTTGGATGAGGGGCGCGCGGTGGCGCGCGACGGGGTGCGCGCCGGACTGGAGCTGGTCTTCGGGCGCGCGGTCGCCGAGGAGGAGATCGATGCCGCCATTACCCAGTTGCGGTTGATTCCCACCTTCATGAGTCTGGAGGAGCGGGTTGCCCTGGTGCTCGAATCGCTCTCTGACGCGACGGAGGAAAAACCGTTTCTGCACGAGGAGCAGCAGGCGGTGGACGAACTCTTCGCTGCCGCCGAACGCGGGGAGCCGTTCTCGTTGCGCGTGCGGCATGATTTCGGCGTGTTGAGCCAGTGGCATGCGTCGTCTTTGGCCGAGGCGATCCGGGCGGGCAGGGTGACGCGAGCCGATGCCTTGTCCTGCATTCTGGATGGGGAGCGCCTGACCACCCTTCTGGCGGGAGTCAACCAAATCACGCTGCCCCTGGAGTTTCGCACCACCGATCACAACGGCATGCCGCGCGTGACGCGCGATCTGGAGCCGCTGCTGTTTCAGGAGGCGGTGGAGATCCCGACTCCCGGTCGCCCCTTCCGGATGGCGATCACCAACGAGAGCGAACTGCGACAGGTGGCGATCCCTGAGCCGGAGACCGTGGCCTGGCTGGATGAGACCCTGACCCCGGAGAGCGTGCTGTATGATGTGGGGGCCAATGTCGGCTATTACGCCCTGCATGCGGCCAGTTTCGATCCTGGCGTGCGCGTGGTGGCCTTCGAGCCGGCACCTTTGAACGTGGCGCGCCTGAACACCAACATCCATCTCAACCTTTTGGGCGGTGCGGTCATGGCCTTTCCCATCGCCCTGTCGGATCGCTCCGGCGTGCTGCGTTTTGGCAACTCCTACTTTGTTGGTGGCGGATGGTCGCATCGGGGCATCGATGACCGCAAGGAGATTCCGGGTGAGACCTTTTTTTCGGGGTGTGTTGCCTATGCCCTCGATGACTTTGTGCGCGCCGCCGAGTTTCTGCCGTTTCCTACCCATTTGAAGATCGATGTCGATGGTCCAGAATTGAAGGTGTTGCTCGGGGCCATGACCACTCTGGCGGATCGCCGATTGAAGCATCTGTTGATCGAGATGCGCGAGGATGCCGAGGTGCTGGAGGCCGAACGGTGGCTCGCACCGTTGGGTTTTCTCCTGGTTGGCGAGCGCGGTTCAGGTCTCGGCAATCGGATCTTCGTGCGTCTCTGAACCCACTGAGTCGCTTCAGAGCCTCTGCCCACCCAAGATATCGCATCCGCTGCACATGTCGCAGCCTCCCTGGCCTTGCGCTTCCAAGCCGAAAATCTCCCCTTGTGTCAGCAAACCGTGCCCGCCAATCCCCGGATCGTCATGATCTGAACTCCCTGTCTGCTTATGATTTTTCAAGCAAATCGTATTCATGTTCGGCAAACATGGACGAATTATCGAAATGGAATATTTCTTGAATGTTTATTCCATGCTCCGGCAGGTTTGTCCGTCCGGGGCGCTGGAGCACTGGACCAGGGGGGGATTGGACCGTTTTTTGACAGTCGGATGACGGATGAGCGCTGCCATGAGTCGTGATCTCTATCGGATCGATAGCCACAAGCTGATCTACCACCCGGAGCGGGCCGCGCAGGTGTTGGCCCATGGCGGGTCGTGGGAGAGGGCCAGGGGGATCTATCCGATCTATGTGGAGATCGCCACGGTTGGGGCCTGCAACCATCGTTGTGTTTTCTGTGCCGTCGATTATGTGGGCTATCAGTCGGTGCGCATCGATGTGGGGCTTTTGGAGCGTCGTCTGCCGGAGATGGCGCGGCTCGGGGTCAAGAGCATCATGTATGCCGGCGAGGGGGAGCCGTTGCTGCACAAGGAGATGGCGCGCATCGTCACCTTGACCAAACAGGCCGGGATCGACGTGGCCTTCACCACCAACGCCACGGTGTTGCCTCCCGGATTTCTCGACACTCTGGGATCGATCTCCTGGATCAAGGCCTCGATCAACGCTGGCACGGCTGCGACCTATGCGGCGTTGCACCAGACCAGGGAGAGCGATTTCACCAAGGCCATCGACCACATGCGCGCCATGGTGGAACGCAGACGGCGTGACGGGTTGAAGGTGGTGCTGGGCGCGCAGATGCTGTTGCTGGAGGAGAATCAGCACGAGATCGAAGATCTGGCCAGGATCTGTCGGGATGAGATCGGGCTGGATTATCTGGTGGTCAAACCCTACTCCCAGCATCTGTTCAGCAACACCCGCCGTTACGAGGGATTCTCCTATGCGGGGTTCGCGGGGATCGAAAGCGCCCTGGCCCATTGGAACAACGCGCATTTTTCCCTGGTTTTTCGTTGGCACACCATGTCCAAGATGAATGCAGCCGAGCGCTGTCAGCGCTGTTACGCCACTCCATTCCTGTGGGGTTTCGTGATGGCCGATGGACGGGTGTTCGGATGCAGCGCCTTTTTGCTGGATGAGCGTTTTCAGTATGGCAATCTGAATGAATCGAGCTTCCAGGAGATCTGGGAGGGAGAGGCACGGCGCAAGAGTTTCGAGTTTATCCAAAAGGAGTTGGACATCTCCGCCTGCCGGGTCAACTGCCGCATGGACGAGATCAACCGTTATCTGCACGCCATCGATACCCAATCGGTGCCGCACATCAATTTCATCTGACACACCTTGGGTTGCCTCATGAATCACTCCCTGCTTGCCACCGACGATCTGCTGGCCATTTACCGGAATATGTTGTTGATCCGCCTGGTCGAGGAGGGGATCGCCAGACGCTATCGCGAGGATGGTCAACTGATGCGCTGTCCGGTGCATCTGTGTCTCGGGCAGGAGGCGATCGCCAGTGGTGTGGGTGCGCATTTGCGCCGCGCGGACGGACTGTTCGGCGCGCACCGTTCTCATGGTCATTATCTGGCCAAGGGTGGGGCGTTGCAGCCGTTTCTGGATGAGTTGTACGGACGCCGGAGTGGCTGCTGTCGGGGACGCGGCGGGTCGATGCATCTGGTGGACCATGAGGCCGGATTCATGGGTGCGACCCCGATCGTGGGGGATACCGTGCCGTTGGCGGTCGGGGTGGCCTGGGCAGAGCGGATGCGTGGCAGCGACAATCTGGCGGCGGTCTTTTTCGGGGATGGTTGTTTCGAGGAGGGGGTGTTGCACGAGGCGATGAATTTTGCGTGCCTCAAGAAGATCCCGGTGCTGTTTTTGTGCGAGAACAACCAATATGCCTGTTATACCCATGTGGGGGAGAGGCAGCCGGCGCGCGCCATTCACGGAATCGCCCAGGCGCACGGGCTGGCGGTCTGGCAGGTGGATGGCAACGACGTGGAGGCGGTATGGGGTGCCACCGGTGAGGCTGTAGCCCATGCGCGGTCCGGCGCGGGACCGGCCTTTCTGGAGTTTGCCACCTACCGCATGGTGCAGCATTGCGGTCCGGATGACGATTCCGAACTGGGCTATCATCCACCCGGTGCGATGGCGGACTGGCGCGAGCGGTGTCCGTTGCGTCTTGCCGAGGAGAGGCTGTTGGGACGTGGGGTGGCGCGTGCGGCGTTGGATGCGCTGCGTGCTGCGCTCCTGTCCGAGGTCGATGCCGGATTCGAGCGCGCCAAGGCAGCCCCGTTCCCGGATTCCGAGACGCGCGGCGACGGTGTGTTTGCGCCGGCCCCGCTGTGGCCGGTGACGCTGGAAAATCGTGGCGCGCCACGACTGATCCGCTGCGCCCAGGCGATCCGCGAGGCGACCGCCCAGGCGCTTGCCGAGGATGGAAGGGTCTTGGTGATCGGCGAGGGGGTGCCGGAGCCGCATGGCATCTTTGGCACCACCAAGGATCTGGCCCAGGAGTTCGGTGCAGCGCGGGTGATGGATATGCCCTTGTCGGAAAACGGCATGACTGGAGTCTGTATCGGCGCGGCTTTGGCAGGCATGCGTCCGATCCTGGTGCATCAGCGCATCGACTTTCTCTATCTGGCCATGGACCAATTGGCCAACGTGGCGGCCAAGTGGCACTATCTGTTCGACCGACCGGTCCCTCTGGTGCTGCGTACCATTATCGGGCGTGGCTGGGGTCAGGGGCCGCAGCATGCCCAGAGTCTTCAGGCCCTGTTTGGTCATATTCCCGGCTTGAAGGTGGTGATGCCGGTGACCGCGCGCGATGCCAAGGGGCTGTTGCTGGCGGCCATCGACGATCCCAATCCGGTCTTGTTCATCGAACACCGCTGGTTGCACGCGGTGTTGGGGGATGTGCCGGAGGCGCCCTACCGGTTGGCGTTGGATCGCGCACGGTTGGTTCGCAAGGGGCGGGATGTGACGGTGGCGGCCTATTCGTACATGGTGCTTGAGGCGTTGAAGGCTGCCGAGGTGTTGGCCGAACATGACATCGAGGTGGAGGTGATCGATCTGTGCGCCGTGCAGCCGTTGGATTTGGCCCCGGTGTTGGATTCGATACGCAAGACCGGGCGTCTGGTGGTGGCCGATACCGGGTGGACCAGTTGTGGCATGGGCGCCGAGGTGGTGGCGCGGGTGATGGAGCGCTCCTTTCTGGAACTCGACAAGGCGCCGGTACGGGTGGCCTATCCGGATCATCCCTTGCCCACGGCCCCGGTGTTGGCCCGACATTACGATCCAGATGCCGAGAGCATTGCCAGGGCGATTCTGTCGTTGTTGCGGCGCAAGCGGCGTCCGAACGAGGAGGCGGTGTTGGGGCGTTTGCATCGTCAGGGGCATCGGGATGTGCCGAACGCCCAGTTCAGCGGGCCGTTTTGAGACAAGAAGGAGGGGGATCGATGACCGTGATACAAAAACCCATCGCCGTGGTGACCGGTGGAGCCGGTTTCATCGGCAGCCACATGACCGACCTGCTGTTGCGGGAGGGATATCGGGTGCGGGTGCTCGATAACCTGAGTGGCGGACGGGAGTCCAATCTGGCCCATCATGCCGGCAATGCGGATCTGACACTGGAACGGTTGGATATCCGCGAACTGCAACCCGATGACTCAAGTTTTCGGTGCGTGAGCGAGGTGTATCATTTTGCCGGCATCGGCGATCTGGTGCCTTCCATCGAGCAACCCATCGACTATTTGGCCACCAATGTCCAGGGTACGGTGCGGGTACTGGAGGCGGCGCGGCGCGGTGGAGAGGGGAGCCTGAAGCGGTTTGTCTACGCAGCCTCCTCCTCCTGCTACGGACTGGCCGACACCCCGACCGTCGAGACCCACCCGATACGCCCCCAATACCCCTATGCCTTGAGCAAATATCTCGGAGAGCAGGCGGTACTGCACTGGGGACAGGTGTATGGCATGCCGGTCAATTCGATGCGCATTTTCAATGCCTACGGACCCAGAGTGCGTACCACCGGGGCCTATGGGGCGGTGTTCGGAGTATTTTTTCGGCAGAAACTGGCCGGCAAACCCTATACCGTGGTGGGAGATGGCACCCAGTCCCGAGATTTCATCTACGTCACCGACGTGGCGCGCGCCTTTTACCTGGCCGCCCAGGGCGGACATCCGGGGGAGATCTACAACATCGGCGCAGGCCGTCCGCAAACCGTGCTCCATCTGGTCGAGCTTCTGGGCGGGGAGGTGGTTTTCATTCCCAAGCGGCCCGGCGAGCCGGATTGCACCTGGGCCGATACCGACAAGATCACCCGTCAGCTGGGCTGGCAGCCAAACGTCGATTTCGCCACCGGGGTGGCCAACATGCTCGCCGAGATCGACAACTGGCGCGATGCCCCGTTGTGGGATGTGGCAAGCATCGCCCAGGCTACGGCGACCTGGTTCAAGTATCTGGATAAACCCTAACCGAACGGATCGTCGGACGATGACAGGCCAATCGAAAATCATCACGTTGCAGGAGCTGGCCGAGAAGAGCCGGCAGTGTCGCGCGCGCGGCGAAAGGGTGGTGTTGTGTCACGGGGTGTTCGATCTGATCCATCCCGGCCATGTGCGCCATCTGCAGATGGCCCGTTCGTTCGGGGATCTGCTGGTGGTGACCCTTACCGCCGATGCGTTCGTCAACAAGGGACCGGGACGGCCGATCTTTCCGGACACCCTGCGCGCCGAAAGCTTGGCGGCCCTGGAGTGTGTCTCCTGGGTGGCGGTCAACCACGCCACCACGGCGATCCCGGTGCTGCTTGCCGTGCAGCCTTCGATTTACGTCAAGGGGCAGGATTACAAGAAGCCGGAACAGGATATCAGCGGAAACATCTCTTTGGAACAGCGGGCCGTGGAGAGTCATGGCGGACAGATGCGCTTTACCGAGGAGATTCTGTTCAGCTCCAGCGGCATCATCAACAACCATTTCGATGTCTTCACCCCGGAGACCAAAGCCTATTTGCAGGGGGTTCGCACCCGCTACCGCGCCGACGACATCATTGCCCGGTGTTACGGGTTGCGCAACAAACGGGTGCTGGTGGTGGGCGAGGCGATCATTGACGAGTACTGCTATACCACGCCGATGGGGCTGACCGGCAAGGGGGTGAACATCATCGCGGCGCGCTACGAGTCCAACGAGCTGTTTGCCGGCGGGGCGATGGCGGTGGCCAACCATCTGGCCGGATTTGTGGATCAGGTGACGCTGCTCTCCGGCGTGGGTCGGGAGGATCCCTATGCCCCATTCATCCGCGCCAAACTCGCACCGAACATCCAGACCCGTTTTTTTGAGTTCGAAAGCGCGCCGACCCTGTTGAAACGACGTTTTATCGACAAGTCGATGAACAAGCTCTTCGAACTTTATTACTACGAGGAGGAGCCGCTCTCAGCGGCATGTGAGGCCGAGGCGTGCGCCTGGATTGCCGAGCACGCCAGCTCGTTCGATCTGGTGGTGGTGCCCGACTATGGCAACGGCCTGATTTCGGCCAAGATGGTTCAGAGTCTCTGCGACCATGCCCCTTATCTGGCGGTCAACACCCAGGTCAACGGCGGCAATCGCGGCTATCATGTGATCACCCGCTATCCGCGAGCCGACTTCGTGGCCGTCAACGAACCGGAGTTGCGTCTGGCGGCCCACAATCGCTTTGATCCTCTGGATGGATTGATGCGTACCATGTCGGGCCAGGTGCAGGCGCGACAGTTTGCCGTGACCCAGGGGACTGCCGGGGCGTTGTGGCTGGATGGCGCCCAGGATCGGTTCTACCATACCCCGGCGCTCTCCACCCGCATCGTCGATCGCGTGGGGGCGGGGGACAGTTTTCTGGCGCTGGCCAGTCTGGCGTTGAGCGGTGGCATCGAGCCGGAGTTGGCCCTGTTTCTCGGGAGCGTCGCCGCCGCGCTGGATGTGCAGATCGTCTGCAATCGCGAATCGATCGCCCCGGTGTCGATGTTCAAGTATATCAATACTCTGCTGAAGTGAAGCGGGGCGCGGATCGAATTGTTTCAAAAATGTGATGCCCCCCTTTTTCGTGGAGATCCCTCCGGGAGTTCCAGGGGAGAAACTTACAATCTTCCGAGAATGGCGTACAACTCGTCGATGCGGCGGATGGGATCTTCCCAGGCGCGATCCTTGATGCCGAGCGTCTGGGTTTCGTGGTTGAGGCGGATGGCCCCGCCGCCCTCTTGAAGAAGCTGGATGATCCCTTCGGGTTTGACCTGGGGTTGGGCGTGAAACTGGATCGTTGCCCCTTTGGGGCCGGCATCGATCTTGAGGATCTTGATGCGGCGACAGGCCTGTTTGAGCCCCATCACCCGCAAAAGATGGGAGGTGGACTCCGGCAGGGGACCGAAACGGTCGGTCAATTCGGCGCGCATTTCGCGCAGGTCGTCGGTGGTCTCCAGGGTGGCGATGCGTTTGTAGAGCGTCAGACGCTGACGCACGTCCGGAACGTAGTCATCCGGGATGTGGGTGGAGAGATGCAGGTTGATGACCGGGGAGAACTCTTCGGTCTCCTTTTTCTCTGCCGGCAGAGGCTGGCCGAGACCGGCGCGCAGCGCGTCCACCGCCTCTTTCAACATCTGGTTGTACAGCTCGAACCCCACCTCTTCGATCTGGCCGGACTGTTCATCGCCGAGGATGTTGCCCACCCCGCGGATCTCCATGTCATGGGTGGCCAGGGTGAAGCCGGCTCCCAGTTCCCCCATGGACTCGATGGCCTCCAGCCGACGCAGGGCATCTTCGGTGAGCGAGCGGGGATCCGGAATGAACAGATAGGCATAGGCGCGATGTTTCGAGCGCCCCACCCGTCCGCGCAGTTGATGGAGTTGCGCCAGACCGAAGCGGTCGGCGCGGTGGATGATGATGGTGTTGGCGGTGGGGATGTCCACCCCGTTCTCGATGATCGTGGTGCAGAGCAGCAGATTGAACTCTTGACGGTAAAAGGAGAGCATGATCTTCTCCAGCCGTCCTTCGCGCATCTGGCCATGGGCCACGCCGATGCGCGCCTCGGGCACCAGTTCCGCCAGATCGGCAGCCATCTTTTCGATATCCTCCACCCGGTTGTGGACAAAAAAGACCTGTCCGCCGCGATAGATTTCGCGCAGTACCGCCTCGCGCACCTTCTGGCGATCGAACTGCAACACAAACGTGCGGATCGCCAGGCGGTTGACCGGCGGGGTGGCGATGATGGAGATGTCCCGCAGGCCGCTCATGGCCATATGCAGGGTGCGGGGGATCGGGGTTGCCGTCAGGGTGAGGATGTCCACCGTGGCGCGCATCTGCTTGATGCGCTCCTTGTGCACGACCCCGAAACGCTGCTCCTCATCGACGATCAAAAGTCCCAGATCCTTGAAAACCACATCCTTTTGCAGCAGTCGATGCGTGCCTACCACGATATCCACCCCGCCGTGGGCGATCAGTTCGATGGCGCTTTTCTGTTCAGCCTGGGTGCGAAAACGGGAGAGGATCTCCACGGTCACCGGATAGGGGGCGAGACGGCGCAGGAAGGTTTCGTAGTGCTGCTGGGTCAGGATGGTAGTCGGGGTCAGCACTGCCACCTGTTTGCCATCCATCACCGCGCGGAAGGCGGCGCGCAGGGCGACCTCGGTCTTGCCGAAGCCGACATCCCCACACACCAGCCGATCCATGGGGCGCGCCGAAGCCATGTCGGCCAGTACCGCTTCGATGGCGGCGGTCTGGTCCGGGGTCTCTTCGAAGGGAAAGCCGGCAGAGAACTCTTCGAGCAACGGATCGTGCGGGGTGAAGCCAAATCCCTGGTGCGCCTCGCGTTGGGCCTGAAGACGTACCAGTTCTTCGGCCATCTCCAGGATTTTGCGTTTGGCCTTTTCGCGGGTCTTCTCCCATTTGACGCCGCCGAGCTTGTCGAGCGGTACATCCTCGCCGCCGATGTATTTGGTCACCCGGTCGAGGTTTTCCACCGGGGCGTAGAGTTTGTCCGTGCCGGCGTAGTGGATGAGCAGGAAATCGTTTTTGATTCCGCCCACCTCCAGGGAGTGCAATCCGCCGTAGCGACCCACGCCGTGATCGGCATGCACCACCGGATCCATCTCCTTGAGATCGGCAAAGCCGGCCAGGAGTTGGTCGAGGTAGCGGGGATCGGTTTTGCGACGTTTGTTCTTGATGCCGAAAATGGCGCTTTCAGTCAGGAGCAGAATGCCCATGCGACCATGGACGAAGCCTGACTCCAGATCGCCGACTGCCAGCCAGCAGGTGGATGCGGCGGCGCGGGAGGTCAGTTCGCGCCAGTGGCCGATCATGCCTGTGGGGATTTTGTGATCTTCCAAAAGTTCGCGCAGCCGCTCCCGTTGTCCCATGGATGTGGCGGTGATGCAGACATGGAACCCTTGATTCCAGGCTATGCGGATCGCCTCGCCGGCCAGATCGAGGGGTGGGCGCGGGGGATCGGGATGGTCCGGATCCGGGGGGAGGATGAAACGGGGGGCGGGATCGAATCCCAGCGAAACGCCGCCTGGGGCGGCCTGAGGCGAAATGGCGAACGTGGCAAAGCGCCCGAGTTGAGCGGAAAGATCCTCGGCGGACAGGTAGAGTTCGCGCGGTGGGGCGGGATGGAACGGATCGCGGGATCCCTCGGCATCCAGTTGGGCGCGTCGTTCGAGAACCTCGGCATCGAAGTGGCGTGCCTCGGAGAGGGCATCGCCATCGAGAAGAAACAGGGTATCGGGCGGCAGATAGTCGAAGAAGGTCTCTGCCGGGCTGTAGAAGTGGGGCAGATACTGCTCCATGCCCTGGGTTTTCTCACCCTTGGAGATCTGCTTGTACAGTTCGTCCTCGGCGGCGCCGATGCCGTTGGCCTGGCGGAAGGCGGCGCGAAAATCGCGGATGGTCTCCTCGGTGAGGATCACCTCGCTGACCGGCAACGCCTGCACCGACGAAATGCGGTCCGTGGAGCGCTGGGTGATGGGGTCGAACAGCCGCAGGGTCTCCACCTCGTCGCCGAAGAGTTCCATGCGGACCGGATCTTCGCGACCGGGGGGGAAGAGATCGATGATGCCGCCGCGAATGGCGAATTCGCCAGGCTCTTCCACCTGAGAGACGGCGCGATAGCCCGCCGAGGTGAAGAACAGGCGCAAGGCGGCGATGTCGAGTTGATCCCCCTTGGCCACGGAAAAACCGTGGGTGGCCAGATAGCGGTGGGGTACGGTGCGGCGCATGAGTGCCGCCGGGGTGGTGATCAAAGTGGTGAGGGTGTGGCCGGAGGTGTCGCCGGCGCTGATCGGTCCACTGCCCAGGGTTTGGGTAAGGCGGAAGAGGGCGCGGATGCGCTCGCCCATGATCGGTCCATACGGGGAGAGCCGCTCGAAGGGGAGGGTCTCCCAGGAGGGGAAGGTCAAGAGCGTCAGGGCAGGTTGGAGTTGATCGGCGAAAAAGAGCATTTCGCGATACAGGCTTTCGGCGCGCCCGGTATTGCCGGTGACGACCACGACCGGTCCTGGAATGTGCCGGATGCACTCCACCGCCAGCCAGGCGAGGGCGGCACCGGGCGCGTTGCCCAGAAGGGGATGAGGAGGGCCGCGGCGATCCAGCAGTGGGACGAGCGGCGCGAGCAGGGGATGCTTCACGGCTTGGAAACTTTTCATGATGGGGGAGACCCCCTCACCCCCCATACCATGGCGCTTCCCTTCGGGAGTTCCAAGGTATGGGGGGTGAGGGCTGCTGGGTGCGGTGTGGTGGACGAATAATTGATTGTGTATTTAGGATCAGATAAGATCCACTGTCAACCCGTCCGCGATGTTTTTTTTCATTCGGATGGGTGCGGTGCGGTTTCGGGAACAGCGCGTGGTCTTGCGGGTAAATGGAAAAGAGGCATGATTTGGGAATTGCGTGTGCTGGTGGAGCGGCCCTGGGACGAGTCGGTGGCCGAGTGGTTGGCTGAGGAGGGATCCCTGGGGGTTTCGACCACCCTGACCGGCGAACGGTTGCTGGTGACCGGCTATTACGAGGAGGGGACGGACCGGAACGATGTGGAAATCCGTTTGCGGCTGGTCCTGGCGGCCTGGGGCGTGGCGTTCGAGGGGGACGCGCTGACGTGGCGTGAACTGCCGGATGAGGATTGGGCCGAAGCGTGGAAGGTCGATTATCAGCCCTTGAAGGTGGGGCGGAGATTGTGGATCGTGCCCTCCTGGCTGACCCTGCCCGAGGAGGATCCGGAGCGTCTGGTGATCCGCATGGATCCGGAAATGGCATTTGGCAGTGGCACGCATGCCACCACCCGCGGCTGTCTGGAGTTGCTGGAGAGTCTGGCCGGGGAGGCTCCCTTGGGGCGGGTGCTGGACATGGGGAGCGGGTCCGGGATTCTGGCGATCTGGGCTGCCTTGTTGGGTGCCGGGAGGGTGTTGGGGACCGATCTGGATCCGGTGGCGGTCGAGACCGCGCGGCGCAACGTCGAGGTCAACGGCGTGGCCGGGCGGGTGACGCTGATCGAAAGCGCGGAGGTGCCCGAGGGGCGTTTTGAGACGGTGGTGGCGAACATTCTCGCCTCGGTGCTGCTGGAAAATGTCTCCCGACTGGTGGCGGCGGTGGCGCAGGGCGGGGCGTTGATTCTCTCCGGAATCTTGAGGGAACAGGCGCGCGAGATTCAGGTGGCCTTCGAGGGTGAGGGGGCGCGTCTGGATCGGACGCTGTTCATCGAGGAGTGGGCGGTGTTGTTGTTGCGCATCGGATTGGCATGACGGGTCGAGAGTTTTCTTCAAACCCCTTTCCTGACAGGGAGAAACGATGACCGTATTTGATGTGGCCGTCTGGAAGGATGGCAAAGTGCGCATGCTCGATCAGCGTCTGCTGCCGGGTGCGGAGGTCTATCTGGAATTCGGTTCTGCCGCCGAAGTGGCCGAAGCCATCCGTGCCATGGTGGTGCGCGGTGCGCCGGCCATTGGCTGCGCGGCAGCCTTCGGGGTGGCGGTCGAGGCGTTCCGGCTGGCCCGCGCGGGCAGATCCGGCTCCTGGCCCGAGGCCATGGCCGAGGGGTTGCGCCTTTTGCGTCAGGCGCGTCCTACGGCGGTCAATCTGGCCTGGGCCATCGATCGACTGGAGCCGTTGCTCGCCGGGGATCCGGACGGAGTTCCCGAGAGGCTGCTGCATGAGGCCGAGCGGGTTCGTTTGGAGGATATCGCCTCGTGTCGGGCGATGGGGGCTGCCGGGGCGCTGATTTTGCCGGATCCGCCCTCCGGACGTCCGTTGACCCTCATGACCCACTGCAATGCCGGCGCCCTGGCCACTGCCGGATATGGTACCGCACTCGGGGTGATCCGCGCCGCCCGTGACCGTTTCGGGGAGGTGTGCGTCTTTGCCACCGAAACCCGACCCTTCTGGCAGGGGGCGCGGCTGACCGCCTGGGAGTTGGCGCGCGATGGCTTCGAGGTGACCCTGATGACCGACTCCATGTCCGGACATGCCATGCGCCGCGGCCTCATCGACGCCGTGGTCGTAGGGGCGGACCGGGTGGCGGCCAATGGCGATGTCGCCAACAAGATCGGAACCTATGGCCATGCGGTGTTGGCGCGGCGGCACGACATCCCGTTTCTGGTCGCCTGCCCCCTTTCCACCATCGATTTTGCCACCCCTTCCGGAGATCAAATCCCCATCGAAGAGCGTCCCGATACCGAGGTGACCCATGTGCGTGGCCAGCGCATCGCCGCCGAGGGGATCCGGGTGTTCAATCCCTCCTTCGATGTCACTCCGGCGGACCTGGTAACCGCCCTGGTCACCGAACGGGGTGTGATTCACGCGCCGGATGCCATCCGCCTGCGCGCCCTGCTCCAAGGCTTGACAGATGCGCCCTTCGGGATGAGAATTGGAACATCCCTTGCGTGATTTACATTGATACGAATGATCTGACAGGATACCGGCGCCATGGATTTCGCAACGATAATCGGCTTCGTGTTCGGATTGGTGCTGATGTTCGGCGCTATCCTGATGGGTGGCCAACTGGGTATGTTCGTGGATATCCCCAGCATCCTGATCGTCTTTGGCGGGACCATCGCTTCGCTGCTCATTCGTCATCGCATGAGCGAAGTGTTCGGCGCCTTTAGCATCCTGATGAAGGCTTTTTTCGTCAAGTCGCATGATATCCACAAGATCATCAAACAGATCGTCGAGATGTCGCAGATCGCCCGCAAGGATGGCATCCTTGCCTTGGAAAAGGTCAAGTCGGACGACGAGTTCTTGCAAAAGGCGATCAACCATTGCGTCGATGGCGCCGATCCCGCCTTTCTCGAAAAGGTGCTTGCCAAAGAGTTGAGTTGTCAAAAGGATCGTCACCGCAACGGCGTGGGGATTTTCGAGGGAATCGCCGAGGCGGCTCCTGCCTTCGGACTCCTCGGTACCCTGATCGGTCTGGCGCAGATGCTTGGTCATATGGAAGACCCCTCGGCCATTGGGCCGGGACTGGCCACCGCTCTGGTCAGCACCTTTTACGGCATCCTCATTGCCAATCTGGTGGCGATTCCGGTCTCTTATAAGCTTGTTGCCTACAGCGAAGAGGAGCAGATGGTGCGTCAGGTGATCATTGATGGCATGATCGGCATTCAAAAGGGGGTCAATCCCCGTATGCTGATGCAATCCCTGATCGCGGTTCTGCCACCTGCGAATCGCAAGCTCGATTGATTCGCGATCGCGCGCAAAGAGCGGATCTTCGGGCTTGATCGCGGCGGCGCTTTGTCATGGATTCCGTTGCCGGGAGCGGGTCAAGGGGCTTGATCGCGGCGGCGCTTTGTCATGGATTCCGCTGTCGCGCGCAAAGAGCGCATGTTTGGGCGTGATCGAGGCCTCCGCCGCGAGGGTTTATCGGCCATCGACGCTGACAAGGCGAGGTATGGGTGGGTGGGGAATCTCTCCCCATCATGAGGTTATCGGGATGGTGTCATGGCGGACGCGGATGAGATGATTTCCACGGTGCCGGCCAGGGGGCCGGGGTGGCTGATGCCGCTGGCGAGCACGCTGGCCGTGCTGCTCGGTGTGTGCATCATGCTGCTCTCCATGTCGCGTCCGGATCCGTTGCGCATGGCTGCTGCCTTGTCGTCGGTGCGGGTCTCCTTGGGTTTGGATGCCATGACGTTCTCCTTCGATGGCGCTCCGGGCGGGGAGTCCCGCTCGATGATCGAGGCCATCGAGTTCACCCAGGCGGTGGAGTTGGTGCGCATCAAGGAGCGGCTTGAGGCCATGCGGGGGCGTCTGGGGGATGCCAAATCCCTGGAAGCCAAACCGATCGAGGAGGGATTTTTGATCCGTCTGGGGCGCGCCACCCTGTTTGTCGAGGGATCGGTGACGCTCCGTGACGAGGTGCGTCCGGTCATCAAACAGTTGGCGGCTCAGTTTGCTCACATGCCCAACGTGGTGCGCATCGACAGTTTCGGCGAGAAGGGGGGATCCGGCGCGCCGTTGGGGAGTGTCTGGGCCTTGACCTCTGCCGAGTCTGCCGCTCTGGGAGAGTTTTTCGTGGCCAACGGCATGGATCCGACTCGTCTGGTGGTGGCCGGCCATCGACCCGGCGAGACCCTGGGCCCCACGCCCACCGAACGGGGCGCGGTGTCTGGGATCGAGATCCTTTTGACCCGCGAGATTCGCCCGGTGGCCGAGAAACAGGAACCAGAGGTCGCGGTTAAGCCATCCTTGCCCGCGACTCCACCCACAGGTGGTTCTCATTAGGGCGTGTTGACCCGTGAAGGCAGCGAGCCTTCAGACAAGGCGCGACGCACCGAGCAGCACAGCTTACACGGTCGTATGTGAGCAGCGCAGGGGCGTCGCAACGCCGTATCAAGGCCGTTGACGCAATAGTCAACCCGCCCTAGAACGATGTTCAGGAGCCAGCATGGCCCAGCAGACCAATCCATCCTCGCAACCCAAACAACAGAGGGAGTTCGTGCGTGTGGACGATCATCTCCCATTGGCTTGGCGCAAGATCGATGAAGAGCGCTTCAAGGGGATGATGGCCTATTACGAGCAGCATCGCACCTTTCCGCGCAGAAGTGACGACATCCACCAGGCGATTGCCGCTCTCGATGTGACCGATGCCTTGAAAAAACTCGAACAGAGCGAACCCTTGCTGTCGCGCATTCTGGTGCGTCTGGATCAGAAGCTTAATCTCCTGTTGCGGCTCTTCCATCCGGTCGAGGGCGAGCGTCCGATGACCTTGACTCCGGTCAATCTGAGCGGAGGTGGCATCTCCTTCGAAGACAAGGAGACCGGACTGCTGGTGGGCGATGTGGTGGAGTTGCGTCTTTCACTGTCGGTCGATACCCTGACCATCATCGAATGTTTCGCGCGGGTGATGAAGATCTTCGAAATCGGTGATAATGGTATGACCCGCATCGCCTGCCGATTCGAGCCGATTCTCGATCCGGATCGCGAACGATTGATTCAACATATTTTTTTGCGCCAGTCCGAACTGTTGCGCGCCAAAAGCGGCTATTGAGCCTTCGGGACCGTTGACAGATCCTGTCACCCCCTTGCGGACAAGGTGCGCGTTTTGGGCCGTGCAGCAAACACCGGAGTGTGTAGGCAGCGACATGGCGTCGCAATGCCGTTTCAATCTGGATTCGGCCATGGCGAAGGATTGCATGAGCGCGCATAGGGGTGCACATGGGGCATGTCAAGACTCCGGAGTTGCCGTGTCGGTCATGAGGCATTCTTCCGATTCGCCATGCGGATCAAGAGGTTGTCTCAGGTGAATGTTCGCGCCTGCCGGATTTGGGTTCAAGGGTGCCGTCGCACTGGATCAATCTGCCCGATGGAGGCAAAGAGGGATAACGCATGGCCGGGAAACCGCCGGGAGTGGGATCCAATGTGATCGAGGTGCCGCTGTGGTGGCGCAAGGTCCAGCCCGTGGAACTCGAAGCGGTCGCACGCGCGCGTCGTTCCCATGTGGCGCCTGTGGCCTTGAAACCCGGTTTTGGCTCGGAGACCCTGGATCTGCTGGAGCAGGAACGGGTGCTCATCGATTCGGGTGGCATCGAGGCCATGTCGCGCATGCCCAGACTGCTGGCGCTGGAGATGCTCAACGCCAAGCTCAACCGAATCGTGGAGCAGGTCCAGCCTGGCGATGATCGCTACGTACCCCATCCGTTGCAGTGGCATGACTCCGGGGACGGCGTGACCTTCTGGAGCCAGGAGGCAGATCTGGCGATCGGGGATCGGTTGGAGTTGCGTTTCTCCCTGTTCGCGGAACAACCGATGCCGATGCATACCTATTGCCGGGTGCATCGGTTGCGACGGGATTGGAATGGTACGGCCATTCGCGTGGAGTGCCGTTTCGAGACATTGGATGGGGACAAACAGGGGCCATCTCTCCAGGAAAAGCGTATCACGCCTCCTGAAGCATCGGTGCCAACTGCGCCATCGCGCGAAGGGTATCCCGAAAAACCGGAGTTCGTGCTGCCGGTCCGTCCCGAGACCGCCGCCTATTATATCACCCCGGAGTTGCGGGGTTTCCAGCCCCCCCCGCTTCCGCATTCCCCGCCCCCAGCCAAACCTGCGCACCCTCCTGCTCCGCCCGAAGAGGATCGTCATGCGCGAATGACCCGCAAATTGGCTCAAGGCAAGGAGATCGTCGATGCTGAACCGCATCACGCCTCGGCCTACTTGAGTGATCACCCCTCCAATCGCGTGGGCTTGGTGCCCAAACGTCAAGACTACCGGCTTAACGACCAGTTGCCATTGGCCTGGAAGATCTTGAGCCTGAAGAGTTATGACCAGGCTGTGGCCCATTTTCAGGAGCATCAGCTCTTTTTGATGCGCGAGTCGGTGGTGGTCCAGAAGCGGATGTTGTATGAGGCCGACACGCTGCTCAAATCGATGCGCCAGCAGAATGCCAAGGCGCGGCGTCCAGCCTTGTGGCTGCGCGAGTATCTGGATCACCGGTTCCGACAGGCGATCAACGAGGAGGAGGAGAACGGATTTCAGGCCTGTCTGGGGCTGTTTTTGAAACTCCTGCAGGCGTTGAACAAACGTCCTCCCGGTGCGGTGGATGCCGCGCAGTTGATGGCCTTTTTTAAAGAGGAACTGGATCTGCGCATTTTGAGGACGCAGTTGGATCCGGTGGCGCAGAAACTGGCTTGGATGAACACCGAACGCGATCTGGCCGAGTTGGTGCGGCAGATCGACAAACGGGTCGAGGCGTTGCGTGTCACCTCCCCCGAGTTGATCGACCCCCTGGTCGGGATTCGCTCTGCCCTGGTCCGAATCGACCTGGCGACTTTGGATATTCCAAAAGTGTTGACTTCGGACGGGGATGCCATCTTCGGCGTCAACCTGAGCGCCACGGGCGTGGGTTGGCGCACCTTGCGCCAGAGGGTCTACAAGGGGGATCTGGTCGAGATTCGACTGGCGGTGGATCCCGAGGGGCAGGGGTTCGAGACGCTCTGGTCGTATGGTCGCATCGTGGTGGTGCAGGATCCTGACGAATTCGGGCGGCGGCGGGTAGCCTGTTTCTTCGAGCACATGTCAGCGTTGCATCGCGAGCGGTTGCAGACGCATATTGCCCGGCGTCAGCGTGAGGAGTTGGGGCGTCGTTCAACGGGTGGGTGAGCGGGGTGTGCGGGTGCGGAGTCGGCGTGCAGACGGGTCCGGGGATGTGGACCCCAGGCGCATCATGCGTCGGAGCGCAGGGTTTCGATGAGGCGGTTTGCCTGTTGGAAGGTGATTGCACGGATCTCCCCGGCGTGATGACGCCACAAGGTGGCATGAAACCGCTCCAGGGCATCCAGGTGCCGGGTATCGATCCCCTTGGGATGGATGTTGAGGGCGACGAAAAGCGGCCTTTCTTGTCCCTTCTGGTAGCTGCTGGCGCGCAGATGACCTTGGAAAGCGGCGACCAGCGGGCGCGGATCGGTACCCAATTCCAATCGTTGAAAATTGTTGTTCATCAAGGCATTGAATCGCCACCAGGCGCGTTTGAGTCGTCCGGCGGCAGAGGTTGAGACGGTGGCTCCTCCGTTGCAGGGTGTGCCGCGCGTGGTTGGCGTGGCCTGGTTGAGCAGGATACCCCACGCCTGACGCAGCGCTTCGGGCAGACGCACGGCCAGCCGTTCGGGGGTGGTAAAGCGGCAGGCGCCGATGGGGATTTCGAAGAGTCCTTGGCCCCAGGGAGCCGGATTGTCCAGCCCGAACTCCGGGGAGAGCCAGTAGTTGCCCTCCCTGGGAACCTGGGTGAAATCCACCTGTTGCACGGCGGTGTGGAGCGAGAATCCGGGGATGATGCTCGAATCGATGCGATATCCCAGTTCTTGCAGGGCTGCAAGCAGCATCGAGGCCTCGGGTTGCAGACCATAACCGCCGGCGCGAAAGGCGATGCAGCGGTAATCCGGGGCGTGAGGGGTCAAAAGGGCCTCCAGATGGGTGGCGGCGCGGCCCAGCCAGGCCCTGGTGCGTAGTTGGCGTGTCTTCGGGTCAGGGGCGCAGGTGCCGCAGAGATAGTTAGCCGGGTCGAACAGAAAGCGACCGTTTTCGAACCGGGTTCCCTCCCAGTGGGGGTGGAGGTGGCTTTGGACATCGTGACCGCGACGGATGGCCGCCACGAGTTGGGCTTCGGCCAGCTCCGGGAAGCGTTCCAGTCCCAGGTCGCGATAGCGCCAGAGACAGGCGACATCGGCAAAGAGCGTCAAGGGGATGCCGAGTTGTTCGCATCGTTCCAGAAGATGTCTGGTCGGCTCGATCAGCACCGACTCCTCCGGTTGGGAGATCCCCCCGAGAAAGAGTTCGTAGTCTGCGGAGTAGAGCAGGTGGATCATGAACGGAGGATCCGGAAAAGGGGTGAAGGTCGCTTGAGGATAGTGTGAGAGGTGTCGGGCGGCAAGAGTCTGATTGTGCTGTTGCCGTGGATCATTCAGTATGGCGCCACAAGGCGTATCTTTAATCTTACGGGCTTAAACCGCACCCATCACGGGATGCGTCGTTTTCCAACAGGCTGCGTGCAAGATGTGGGAGTCGTTTCCAAAAAACGGAAACGACTCCCACGAAGGCGGCGCGCCGCGCATTGTTCGCAAAAGACGCGAAAAATGCTTTTTTTGAAGAGCGCGGTAAAGTCAAAAGTAAAACCAAAACCCTGGGAGATGAATCTCCCTGACCCTCTTTTTTTTTCACCAATAAAAACGACACATTCCAAGCTGGGTGCGGTTTATCTGCCAGGTTGAAGGTGGACGGAGGCTTCAAGATGGGTCTGAAAGCGTGGTTTGAGGCATTGGGTCGGGGCGTGGCCCCCCTGGAGCGCCCTGCGGGGAGCCGCCTGGCCTGGATTCTGTTTGGCGTGGCCTTGCTGTTTGCCATAGGGACGAAATCGAGTCTGGTGGTTGTCCCGATGCTGGAGCGATCGATTCCTATCGAGGCGGATGACAGCTTCGTGCGGATCTATATGAGCGAACGTAATCTGGACTGTTTCGATCAGCATTGCCCAGGATTGGAGAGTTTGCGGCGACAGGTGGCTTACGCGCCCAAGGAAGATATCATGCTTTGGGATATCTGGAGTCGGACGTTCATCTTTTCGGATCCATGGTTTTCCCTGGGGTTGTCTGGCTTGAAGGCGATCGGCATCCCTCTGGTGAAGGGGCATGAATATCTGGCGTTCGTGATCTCCGTGGGGATCGTGGCTGCGATCGGATACTGGTTGTGTCAACTGTTTGGACCGGTTTCGGCGGGCCTGTCACTGATCGGAGTGACGTTGTTCGTGCTGCCGGGTGATGGACTGATCCTCTTTCGTCCCAATGAGTTGGCGTTGGGGCTGAGTATTTTCGCTTGGGCGGAAATCGCGCGTCGCGGTGCCAGGAGCGCCGGGACTCTTTTCTGGTTGATTGTGTTGATGAGTGGCGCCCACTTGATCGGCAAGGCGTGGTCGGTGGTGGGGTTGGGGGTATATGCCTGGAGCGCGCGTGCTCCTTTGACGGTGTCGCAACGCGCATGGTGGCTGGGTGGGGCGGTCGTTGTGGTCGCGGCCTTTCTTTTTCCCATCCTCTATTTTTCGGGAAGCGGAGTCCCAACCTGGGATGGGTTGACCCAGCGTTCGGTTCGTGAACTGCTTGAGTGGAATCTGCCCATGCTGATGGCGATGTTCAAGGAGTTGGCAGGCCAGTTCAAACGACCGGAACTGTTTTTGGCCTTGAATCTTTACGGCTTTGCGATGCTTCCGCTAGCCAGGAGACGGCATGTTTTGTTCTGGATGTTCGTTTTTGGGGCATTGTTTCTGGCAGCGCTTCTGGAGTATCACCCCACGCACCCGGGTCATCTGCTGGGAAGGGTGATCGTGCCGTTTACCATCCTGGTTCTGGGTCTGTCGGGATATGGATTGTATGCTTTGCTGAAAGTTGTTGGTGGTAGAATTTACGATTTATTGTTTCGTCCAGAGGATGGCCGGGAGCCGTTTTCAGAGAGGGCATCCTGGGTCATGGCCAGCGTTTTTCTGATCGTCCTGGTGGATCAGTTTGCGTTCTGGGGATGGAAAAATTGGAAACTGCAACCTCTGCTCTGGGAGCGTTTGATCAGCAAGCATGATTTTGCGTTCCATCCCGAGCAACCTCAGTTGCTCAAGGCTGCCAATCAGGTCTGCGCGGCGACGGTTTATAGCGATCTGACCGTCATGTTCTATTATTTTTCTAATCAGGCCTATCATTGTGGGGCCTATGCTCTTACCAGTGACGTTCGCACCCGTTCCTGGGTAGGTGAACAGCCGAAAGTGGGCTATCTGGTGACCAGAGGACCGCTGATCAACAACTCTGGCAACCTTTTGGTGACGGGTAAGATTCCGGCAACCATCCATGTCGAGCAGATGGATTCCGTGCGTCAGCCGTGGCGATTGTATCTTCGCAATACAAAAGCAGGAGAGGCCAGAGTGGGGTTACGATCCATGGTGGAGTCGGAATCGGCGGAATCACCCGTATGGGTGGCCTCCAAGAGCTTGCCAGGAAACGGCTCGGGTTGGTGGGAGGTGGAGGGGTTGCCCCAAGCCAGGCAGTTCAAACTGGAGGTGGAGGAAGGTGCTGAGGTGCTTGTGACCGCAATTCGACTGGATCGCGGCGAGAGTTCCTTGCGATGGCCTTGGAACCAGGGGATCACGCTGTCACGTCCCGATCCCAAGGCCGAAGGAGGGGTGCGGCGGATCGGTTTTTCCAGTCAGGGATTGTGGCCGGAAGTGGCGCGCAAGGTCACGATTATCGATGATTCCGGGAGTTCGGTACTTGCCGGCCTGGAGTGAAGGGTAAAGAGGTGATTGACAAGGTTGACGGCCGGATGCCGGATTCGGTTTAGATGGGATCAGGGTTTAAGAATAACAATCATTAAAACTATCATTTTTTTAATCCGAATCCTGCATGGAATATGGCTTTTTTACGGGTCAGGTTCAGGGGTCTTTGGCCCCTGGTAAGATCCAAGGCAAAGCCATTGGGACTTTGCGTCTGACGTTAAAGCGCGCATTTTTCAATAAGCAGTTTCCACGTTTTTTGCAAATAATGTGTCGCACTCGGTCTTCGTGAGCGTCGTTTCATGAGTTTTGGGAGAGATAATCGCTATTTGCACAGGACTTTAGAAAACGACGCATCTCAAAATGGGTGCGGATGATCTCAGATTTTTTTGCCGCAGACCGACCAGGAGATCTGATTGACCCACTCGGAGTGAATCTCCTGGAGTCCAGCCTGGGCCAGGAGTGCTGCGGCTTGATCTCGTCGATAATAGAGCGCGATTTTCGGCAGCATGTGGTCAAGTACGATGTGTTTCAGATGTTGGAATGGGATACGGCGCAGGAAATCATAGTAAGGTTGTTTGCCAAAGCCAAATTTGAGCATGGACCATAGAATACCTGTCAACCCCCATGCCAAGCCGTTGTTGAGGCGTATGGGCAGGCGACTGAAGAGATGGCGACGCACGGGGTTGAAGAGATGGACGATCCAACCGTTGTTTTCTTCTCCGTAGAGCCAAATCAGGACACGTCCACCTGGTTTGCAGGCCTTGGCCATATTGCGCACGGCCAATTCCGGGTTTTCCAGGTGATGGATGACCCCAATGCTGAACACCACATCGAAGTGGTCCTGAAAATCGATGTCATAGCCCTCTGTGCCAATGTAGACGAGACACCTACCCCTAAATAGGGCCTCCTCAGAAAGTACAACACATTGAAACTGTACATAAAATCGTATTTATGATAGTATGCGGGTGTAAGGTTTTCAGCCCTTTTGGCCAAAAAGGCTTGCACCCATGATCCGAGAACCCGACAAAAAGCAGCCCAGTCTGCCCGGTTTTGAGAGTCTGTTTGAGAGAAATCTTGACCCGAACAATCGCTGGGTCAAACTGGCAGAGGTGATTCCCTGGGAGGAGTTTGCCGCAGCCTACTACAGCGGCATGAGCGTGAATCAGGGTATTGGATCGTCTTGAAATCCATTACACGCCGAAACACGGCAGTTGGCTGAACATGGCAGAGATTGAATTGAGCGTTCTCAGTGGCCAGTGCCTGGATCGTCGGATTCCTGATCAAGAAACGCTGGTCCGGGAAGTTGCAGCCTGGGAAAAGGAACGGAACAAAGGAAAATGTAAA
>JADFZD010000130.1 GCA_015232705.1 Magnetococcales bacterium
GTCTCTGACAACGCCCGCGCAAGTCGCCCGTCGGCGTTCCGAGCCCTGGCGTCCCGAACGGATTTTACAGGTACTGCGGCTCTATCTCTTGGGAAACGAGAATCCGGAGGATATTGACAATGCATTGGAACTGTCACTGAAAGAACCGCCCCAAGCTGGCCGCCCGGCCCGACTGTGGCTGGTGGAGCCGATATTTCATCCCAAGGCGGTGATCCATGCGTTGGAACAGGGGTTTTCTTGGTTGAAACGTCATCCGGGCGGACATCTCACCTATGTGCGTGACGGTCGCCAGGCCATTCCGCCGTATCCCAAATGGCCGGAGACCAATCGGCTGTTGCGCCGTTTCCAGGAACAGGGCGGACGACTCATGCCACTTTCGGCAGAGCGCATCGCACGCTGGCAAGCCATCGGTGAGTTATACGATGCCGTCCGTTGCGGAGAGATCACCTGGATCGATGCCCAGAATCGCGAACAGCCCGTACCTGTTGCGCTGCTGCACGATTTTCTGCGGTTGCATTTTGCGACAGAGCAGAATTGACCACAAAGAGCACGGGGAATATGTCAAACACAGATTCCAAGAGTCAGGGTCGTTCCTTGACCGAGGTTCTCCGGAAGTTAACTCTGGAGCGTCACCTGCAACTCTGGACCATCCTGCTTGAAGAAGATCCCGCGTTCTCCCGTAAGCTGGAGTTACTGCTGGCCAAGGAGATGGCACCCGGAACACCCAAGCCAGAACCCGAAAAGCGCCCAGCCGTGATCGACATCACCCCATTTCGTCGCGAGGCCAAGGCCATTACCGCCTCGTTGCGGGGTCGATATGGTGATGGCATGGGGGAGATGATTTATGATCGTTTACAGGTTCTATTGACACGCATTGAGCCGTTTTTGGATGCCGACGATGGAGACAGTGCCCTGTTGGCGTTGCGAGAGATCCTGGACGCTTTTACCTATGAGTGGATCGAGATGGATGAAGAGGGGGATATTTCCATCCTGATCGATGAGATGGGTGAGATGATCGCCCAGGCGCTTCTGTGCGCCGATCCTCCGTTGCCGCGACGTCAGGAGTGGCTCAAAGCGTTACGGAAGTGGCATGATGAGATGGCTGATTATGGTTGCGAAGAAGGGGCGAACGTTGCGATCCGTGCTGCCGAGGAGGGATGGGATCTTCCGGAACTGAACGCCATACTGCGGGGTGAATTTTCGGATACCGATTCGGATGCCGCTCACCCGCAGGATCCTCTGGCACGCATCCGGATGCGGATTCTGGCGCTGCGTGGTCGTCACGAGGAGCGGCTCAATCTGGCACGTTTCTACGGAGAGTTTGGTGAATGCGCTCAGACCTTGTTGCATCTGGGCCGTGCGGACGAAGCGGAACGGATCGCCATGACCCGCATGACCACGCCCATGGAGATGCAGACTCTGGCCCAACAGTTTCATGACCGGGGCGATGTGGCGCGCGCCTTACGAATCGCGGAACGTGGCCTGGCACAAAAGGATGAGAAAGGGCAACGACTTCCTGGACGACTCGATCTGGCACGCTGGCTGCGCGACCATGCCGTGGTTGCTGGCAATCACGCCCTGGCCATGCATGCCGCCGAAGAGGCGGTCGTGGATGATTGCGAAATGGGGGATTATCTGGCACTCGAACGTCTGGCCGGGGAGATGTGGCCGTCGATACGCACGGGCGTGTTGGAGCGAGTGGTCCGCGACGAAGCCTCCTGGCGTGCCTCGGACAATCGGATTACCCTTTTGTTGCATGAAGGATGGGTGCATGAGGCGATCCGTTTGGCGGATCAATACCGGTACCTGGATGAAGCGGTGTTGCGTGCAGTGATGATGGCTGCTATGACGACGCATCCGGATTGGGTCATCCAACGCAGTCGTGCGGCAGCGGAGGAGATCATGAATGCCGCCAGATCCTCATCCTACGAGGTGGCGGCAGAGTGGCTCGCTTTGACTCGCGAAGCTCACCTCAAGGCCGATCGTCTTGTGGAATGGTCTGTCTGGCTGGCCGAACTGATTCAGAAACATGCCCGGAAATACAAATTGAAACCGTTGCTGGAGAAGCTCAAGGTGGATCCTCGGTCATGAGCGAGTATCAGTACTACGAATTCCTGGCTGTGGATCGGCCTCTGGATGCGGACGGAATGGCCTCTCTGCGGGCATTGTCCAGTCGTGCCAAAATCACGCCGACGGGTTTTGTCAATCATTATGATTTCGGCGATTTCAAGGGCAATCCGGATCGTCTGGTAGAACGCTATTTTGATTTCTTTCTGTATTTGGCGAATTGGGGTTCCCGTCAATTGCAGATTCGCATACCAGAGCGATTCTTGAACGCCGACCTGGTGAAAAAATACTGTCCCGGAGACAATGCCGCGTTTCGGCGGATTCCTGGATACTTCGTGCTCGACTATACCCGCAACCCGGAGGATGGCGGGGAGTGGGATTTCGATGATGATGGTCAGGGACGACTGGCTGCACTGGCACCCGTGCGGGAAAGCCTGATGCGGGGTGACTTGCGGCTGTTGTATTTGGGCTGGCTGTTGGCCGCGCAGGAGGATGTTCTGGAAGAGGATACCCTGGAGCCCGATCCACCACCCGGTCTGGGTCAACTGAATGGCCCGATGTTGGCGTTTGCGGATTTCATAGGTATCGACCGGGATCTGGTCGAGGCCGCTGGAGAGGGGATCGAAGAGGCAGCCCAGCACTCCCTTTCCCGTGAAAAGATCGTGACCGCCATTGGCAAACTTGCGGAACAGGAGAGATGCGACTTCCTGTGCCGTCTGGCCCTGCAGGAAGAGTCCAATCTAGCCCTGGAACTTTTGCATCGCTTGGAGAACATCGTCGGCAAGAATCGAGGAAAGCAGCAACCTGGCCGGCGTACCGTGGGTGAACTGTTCGCCCGTGCCGAGGCGATTCGAGATACCCGGCAGCGTATCGAGAAGGAACGCCAGGCTGCCGAACAGGCCCGTCGGGAACAAATGCAGATCGCCGCATGGGAGAAACGTCTCCAACAACTTGCAGGACGTGAATCCGAGGTGTGGCGTGAGGTCGAGACGCTGATCGCAGCCGGTTCCGCCAAGCCGTATGATCTTGCGGTCACCTTGTTGCTGGATCTCCAGGAGTTGGCGGCCAGGTCGGGCCAAACTATCGCTTTTGCAAAACGTATTGTGGACATCCGTCAGAGGTCTATTAGAAAAACCAGCCTGATCGATCGTTTGAACAAGGCCGGGCTACCTCAGGCCAGTCAAGGGATGGACCGATGAGCGACCTGTCCCAACCGCATGATCGACTATTCAAGGCGTTGGTCTCCAATCCCGAGACTGCCGGTGCCTTGCTGCGCGAGTACCTGCCTCAGGAGATCGTCGCCTTGCTGGCACCCGAGGATCCCGAGCTGGAGCCAGGATCGTTCGTCAGCCAGGAGTTGCAACCTTATTACTCAGATCGGTTGTTTCGATCCACCACACTGAGTGGCAGAAATCTCTTCTTCTACACCCTGATGGAGCACAAGAGCTATCCGGATCGCAAGGTCGCTTGGCAGTTGTTCCTGGGATGCAGCCGTTTTTGGGAGCAGCAGAATCAAAAAAATCCCGAATGGACACTGCTTCCTGCAATCGTGCCTTTCGTGCTTTATCATGGCGCGCAAGAGTGGAAAATCCCGAAGGAATTCCATGCATTGATCGATGCGGATGATGCTTTGCGTCCGTGGCTGGTCAACTTCCCTTTTACCGTTGCAGATCTTGGTCCCATCCCTGACAGCCAACTGGCGCGAAACGCCCGCCTGAAGGCATGCCTGCTCGCCTTAAAATACGGCACCCGCAACCCCGAAGAGCAAATGGCGGCTCTGGAGAGCATCGCCGCCGCTCTGGTGGATGCGCCGGAACTTTTGATTCCGATCATGCTCTATCTGTTTACCACCTTTCCTCACCTGGACCAGAGTGTCGTGCAGGATGTCGTTGTCCGGGTCTGTCCACAGGAGAATGTTGAAATGATGTCCATTTTTGCACGTGAAATTATTGAACAGCACAAGCACACATGGTTGCAGGATGGTCGCCAGGAAGGCCGCCAGGAAGGCCTCTTGGACGGCGAAAAAAAAGGCCGTCAGGATGAAGCCGCTTCCATGCTGCTTAAACAGATGCGCCGTAAGTTTGGCCAGACTCCGGACTGGGTGACCGAAAAGGTGAAGGCGGCAAGTCTGGAACAGATCGAGACATGGAGTGACAACTTCGTCTTCGCCAACTCCGTGGATGAGGTATTCATCGACCGGCATTGACCAGAAAAATACCATCCAAATTTATAATGGTCCCAAAAAATTGGACAACATGATAAGCTCTGAACTCTATCCAACCAGGAGGAGAGAAAATGAGCAATGTAAGGAAACAGTATACAGGGGATTTCAAGGCCAAGGTGGCGCTTGCAGCATTGCGCGAGGGTGAGACCGTTGCGCAGCTTGCCAGTCGGTATGGGGTACATCCCACGATGATCAACGGCTGGCGCAAGCAGCTTGAGCAGAGTGCGGCCAGCGTCTTTGACCGTGGAAGAAAAGTCGCCAAGGAAAAGGAGACAGAGGAGACGATC
>JADFZD010000131.1 GCA_015232705.1 Magnetococcales bacterium
ATGATAGTCGCTCCGAACCGATGATTCATCACCAAAGTACAGATCAGCATTCGCTGTACTTGTCAAGACTTGATCTGACAAACTCGACCTATACGACAGCTCGTTTGTCTGTCTGGTGAAGTCGTTCCAGGATCTTTTCCTGGGCCAGTTTCTTGCTATCCAGAAATGTCTGCATCGGGGTCTTGCCGTAGCAGTACTTACCAGAGTGGACTCTTTCATTGTTGTATAGATCGATCCAGGCGTCCAGGTCCGCTTGCAACGCATCAAAGCTGGTGCAGAGTTTCTTACGAAACTCGACGCTGTAGAACTCATCCAGTAACGTTTTATGAAATCGCTCGCAGTTACCGTTGGTCTGCGGTGATCGTGCTTTGGTTCGGGAGTGGTCTATATCCTCTACAGCCAAACAGAGTTGAAATTCATGGTGTTCTCTATTGCCACAGTACTCGGTTCCTCGGTCTGTCAGAATGCGCAATAGAGGCACGTCCTGCTCTTCATACCACGGAATCACGCGATCATTGAGCATGTCCGCCGCCACCAGAGCGTTCTTGCGGTCAGAGAGCTTGGCGAATGCTACCTTGGCGTAAGTATCGATAAATGTCTGTTGGTAGATGCGTCCCACGCCCTTGATCGTCCCGACGTAATAGGTATCCTGGGCACCAAGATAGCCAGGATGCTCGGTCTCGATCTCACCATGGGCTTCCTTCTCTGTCTTTGGCCTTCTCCAGAGCCTTCAGTTGATCTTCCGTCAGAATGCCGCCCTCTTGGGCTACCTTGACCTCCAGGGCCTTGAGACGCTTCTTGAAAATTTCCAAATCGTGCCGCAGCCAGACCGACCGAACCCCGCCAGGAGAGATGAATATTCCTCTCTTCTTCAATTCGTTAGATACGCGGAACTGTCCATAGGCCGGAAATTCGATAGCCATCCGTACCATCGCTTGTTCGACATCTGGGTCAACACGGTTCTTCAGAATAGGCTTCTTACGGCTGATTTCCTGGAGTGCAGGTGCGCCGCCCTTGTCGTAAAGCGCTTTGAAACGGTAAAAGCTATCCCTGGAGTAGCCCATCACCTTGCACGCCTGCGACACACTCCCCAGCATCTCGGCCAGATTCAACAATCCCACCTTGTTCTTGAGGATCTTCTCTTCGGCATTCAACGCTGACATCCTCCTTGGTTGGTTTGAGACCATACCTACCAGAAATGTCAGATTAAGTCTTGCCTAATACAACCCACAAGAGGGGTAATTAATCCAGACACCCCCCAGGGGAGGCTCTGGTGTGCCAGCCAAATCCACGAGTCAACCTGCAACTGTACCCAACAATCCTGTAAATAAGGTAAAGATCCCAACAATCAAATCAGACATTTTCCAATGGCCGTGTGCGGATCGATCGTCCAGTTTTTCTTGCGCGCGAGCCTCTTGACAACAGGCGGGACCATTCCCATATCAAGCTCGCAATCCGCCACCTTCAAACGCGCGGATTTTGAATCCACGAAAATATAAAATGCATCGCCACACGGCTTTAACGAGGATATTCGAACATGGGCAAAGTCATCGGTATTGATCTGGGTACCACCAACTCCTGCGTGGCCATCATGGAAGGGGGCGACCCCAAGGTGATCGAAAACAGCGAGGGCAGCCGCACCACGCCGTCCATGGTCGCCTTCACCTCAGGCAACGAGCGTCTGGTCGGCCAGTCGGCCAAGCGTCAGGCGGTCACCAACCCCAAAAACACCCTTTTTGCCATCAAACGACTTATCGGGCGTCGTTTCGAGGATCCTACCACCCGGCGCGACCAGAAACTGGTGCCGTATGAGATCATCAAGGCCGACAATGGCGATGCCTGGGTGCGCTGCGTGGACAAAAAAATGAGTCCCTCGGAGATCTCGGCCATGATTCTGCAAAAAATGAAGCAGACTGCCGAAGATTACCTGGGCGAAAAGGTCACGGATGCCGTGGTCACCGTGCCGGCCTACTTCAACGATGCCCAGCGTCAGGCCACCAAGGATGCCGGTCGCATCGCCGGTCTGAACGTGCTGCGCATCATCAACGAGCCGACTGCCGCCGCGCTCGCCTACGGCCTCGACAAAAAAGGCAGCCAGACCATCGCGGTATACGACCTGGGCGGTGGCACCTTCGACATCTCCATTCTCGACATCGGGGATGGGGTGTTCGAGGTCAAATCGACCAACGGCGACACCTTCCTGGGCGGCGAGGATTTCGATCACGCCATCATCCAGTACTTGGCTGAAACCTTCCATAAGGAGACCGGCATCAATCTGCGTCAGGACAACATGGCGCTCCAGCGGCTCAAGGAGGCTGCCGAAAAGGCCAAGATCGAGCTTTCCAACAGCACGCAGACCGACATCAACCTGCCGTTCATCACGGCGGATGCCAGCGGTCCCAAGCATCTGAACATCAGCATGTCGCGCGCCAAGCTCGAATCCCTGGTCGATGACCTGCTGCAACGCACCCTGGAGCCGTGTCGCACCGCCCTCAAGGATGCCGGCATCTCCACCCGCGATGTGCACGAGGTGATCCTGGTGGGTGGCATGACCCGCATGCCCAAGGTGCAGAGCCTGGTGGCGGAGTTCTTCGGCAAGGATCCCCACAAGGGAGTCAACCCGGACGAGGTGGTGGCCATTGGTGCGGCCATCCAGGGCGGCGTGCTCAAGGGCGAGGTGAAGGATGTCCTGCTGCTGGATGTCACCCCGTTGTCGTTGGGCATCGAGACCTTGGGCGGCATTTTCACCAAGCTGATCGACAAGAACACCACGGTCCCGACCCGCAAATCGCAGATCTTCTCGACCGCCTCGGACAGCCAGTCGGCGGTGACCATCCGCGTGGCTCAGGGCGAACGCGACATGTTCTCGGACAACAAGCTTCTCGGTCAGTTCGACCTGGTGGGAATTCCGCCGGCTCCGCGCGGCATGCCGCAGATCGAAGTCACCTTCGACATCGATGCCAACGGCATGGTGCATGTGTCGGCCAAGGACAAGGGGACCGGGCGTGAACAGTCGATCAAGATCCAGGCTTCGGGTGGTCTGACCCAGGAAGAGATCGACAAGATGGTACGTGATGCCCAGTCCCACGCCAGCGAAGATGCCAAAAAGCGCAAATTGATCGATGCCCGCAACCATGCCGACTCGCTGGTCTACTCCACCGAGAAGTCCTTGAAGGAGCATGGCGACAAGGTGGATGCCGGCGTCAAGAAGTCCATCGAGGATGCCGTGGCCGCCCTCAAGGGGGTCATCGATGGCGATGATGCCGAAAAGATCGAAAATCTCACCCAGACGTTGATGGAAGCCTCGCTCAAACTGGGTGAAGCGGTGTACAAGGAGAGTCAGGAGGCCCAAGCCGCAGGTGCGGGTGCCGAAGGTTTCGGCGCCGATCCCCACGACACCGGCAAAAAAGAGGGTCATGGCGGCAAACACGACGATGTCGTCGATGCCGATTACGAGGAAGTCAAGACCGATAAAGACGGAAAGTGATGTCCAGAGACCTCTACGAAATCCTCGGCGTTCCCAAGGATGCCTCGGACGCCGCCATCAAGAAGGCCTACCGGGCCTTGGCCATGGAACTGCACCCGGATCGCAATCCGGGTGACAAGGTGGCTGAGTCCAAATTCAAGGAGGTCAATGGCGCCTACGAGGTATTGAAGGACCCGAAGAAACGCACCATCTACGACCAATACGGCCATGCGGGCCTCAACCAGTCCGCAGGCGGCGGTGGCGGCGGCTTCTCCGGGGATCCGTCCGGCTTTGGCGGCGGCTTCGGCGATATCTTCGAGGAGTTCTTCGGCGATATCTTCGGCGGCGGCGGCGGTCGCGGCGGCGGTCGCGGCGGTCCGCAAAAAGGTGAGGATTTCCGCTACGACATGACCGTCACCCTGGAGACGGTCATGCATGGCGCCAGCGAGCGGATCCGCATCCCCTCGATCGTACGCTGCGAAACCTGTCGCGGCTCGGGATCCCGTCCCGGAAGCGGACCTGAAACCTGTACCGCCTGTGGCGGCTCCGGACAGGTACGCACCCAACAGGGTTTCTTCTCCATCTCCCGTCCCTGTCCGAATTGTCGCGGACAGGGACGCATCATCCGCAACCCGTGCGGCGATTGTCAGGGTCAGGGACGGCAGCGTTCCGAAAAGACCCTTACGGTCAAGATCCCGCCAGGGGTCGAGACCGGCACCCGCATCCGCCTCACAGGCGAGGGTGGCGCCGGTCCATTGGGCGGGCCGTCCGGGGATCTTTACATCATGATCGAGGTGGCCCCGCATCCGATCTTTGAGCGCTTCGGACCAGATATCCTCTGTCACGCACCCATCACCTTCCCACAAGCCGCCTTGGGCGGCAAACTGGAGGTGCCCACCCTGGTCGGACGCGCCATCGTCACCCTGCCACCCGGTGTCCAGACCGGCAAGCGTCTGGCGTTGCGCGGCAAGGGGTTGCCCCATCTCAACCGCCCCGGCGTCTTTGGCGACCTTGTGGTCGAAGTCCGGGTCGAAACCCCTGTCACCCTGACCAAACGACAAAAAGAGCTGTTGCAGGAGTTC
>JADFZD010000132.1 GCA_015232705.1 Magnetococcales bacterium
TCATCGCTTGGCAAACGGTCAATGCGGCACGCCACCCCCAGAGTTCACTATTCACACGTGGTTTTCTCATCGTTGCTCCCGGCATCACCATCCGTGACCGTCTGAGAGTGCTGCAACCCAACGATCCGGACAGCTACTACAAAAGCCGGGAGATCGTACCAAGTGATATGCTGGCGGATCTGGACCGGGCCAAGATCGTCATCACCAACTACCATGCATTCAAGCTCAAAGAACGCATGGAGGTTTCCAAGGTGGGACGTTCTCTGCTCCAGGGGCGCGGATCTGAGCTGGAAACCGTGGAAACCGAAGGGCAAATGCTGCAGAGGGTCATGCCCGGCTTGATGGGGATGAAAAATATACTGGTCATCAACGATGAGGCCCATCATTGCTACCGGGAAAAGCCGGGCAGCCTGGAGCAGACCTTAAAAGGAGACGACAAGGAAGAGGCCGAAAAAAACAACGAGGCGGCACGACTTTGGATTTCAGGCATTGAGACCATCAAACGCAAACTGGGTGTGCGCACCGTGTTTGACCTCTCCGCAACCCCGTTTTTCCTGAGGGGATCCGGATACATCGAAGGGACACTGTTTCCCTGGACCTGCTCTGATTTCTCCCTGATGGATGCCATTGAGTGCGGAATCGTGAAATTGCCACGGGTTCCGGTGGCGGATAATATCCCCGGGGGCGATATGCCCAAATTTCGCAATCTTTGGGAGCATATCAGTAACCGTATGCCCAAGAAAGGGCGCGGCGCGGCCAAGAACCTTGATCCTTTGAGTCTGCCCGCAGAGCTGCAAACCGCTTTGGAAGCCCTTTACGGTCATTACGAGAAGACCTTTGCTCTTTGGGAGAAAGCCGGTATCCGCGTGCCGCCGGTATTTATCGTGGTGTGCAACAACACCTCCACCTCCAAACTGGTCTACGACTTCATTTCCGGTTTTGAACGTAACGTGGATGATGGAACATCCCAACTGGAAAATGGTCGATTGGCCCTGTTTCGCAATTATGATGAGCACGGTAACCGTCTGCCGCGTCCGCGAACATTGTTGATCGACAGCGAACAACTGGAATCAGGCGAGGCGTTGGATAACAATTTTCGTAACATGGCTGCTGATGAAATTGATCGTTTCCGGAGGGAGATCGTGGCGCGGACCGGCGATCAGCGCGCCGGAGAGAACATCACCGATGCCGACCTGTTGCGCGAGGTGATGAATACCGTCGGGAAACAAGGTCGTTTGGGCGAATCCATTCGCTGTGTGGTATCGGTCTCCATGTTGACCGAGGGGTGGGACGCCAACACCGTGACCCATGTGCTGGGGGTGCGCGCCTTTGGTACCCAGTTGCTGTGTGAACAGGTGGTGGGCCGTGCTCTGCGTCGCCAGTCCTATGACTTGAACGAAGCAGGCCTGTTCAACGTCGAATATGCCGATGTGCTGGGGATTCCGTTTGATTTTACCGCGCAACCAGTCATCTCCAAGCCTGTGCCTCCCCGGGAGACGGTTCGGGTGCATGCCGTGAAGCCGGAGCGTAACACTCTGGAGATCACCTTCCCCAGAGTGCAGGGGTATCGGGTGGAACTGCCGGATGACAAACTCACGGCCAAATTCTCTGAGGATTCCGTTCTGGAGTTGACCCCTCACCTGGTCGGTCCCACCAACACCTGGTCCCAGGGAATCATCGGTGAAGGGGTGGATCTGACGGTCAAGCATCTGGAGGATATGCGGCGCTCAACAATTCTGTTCCACCTGACCCGCCATCTGCTTTATACCAAGTACCGAGATCCTGGCGAAGAGCCCAAACTGCATCTGTTCGGGCAGCTCAAACGCATTGTTCGCCAATGGCTGGATGGCGGCTATCTGCGCTGTACCGGAGATACTTATCCGGCCCAACTGATCATCCAAGAGATCGCGGACATGGCCTGTGAGCGCATCAAGGCGGCCATCACGGAGAGTCTGGAGGGGGAAAGACCGGTCAAGGCGATCCTGGATGCCTACAATCCCAGAGGCTCCACCATGCATGTGAATTTCACCACTTCCAAACAAACCCGCTGGGAGACCCGCCCGGATCGCTGCCACATCAATTGGGTGATTTGCGATGGAGACTGGGAGGCGGAGTTCTGCCGGGTGGCGGAGTCCCATCCTCGCGTGTTGGCCTATGTCAAGAACCAGAACCTCGGCCTGGAAGTTCCCTATTTGATGGGAGCGGTTCCCCACATCTACATCCCCGATTTCATCGTTTGGGTGGAGGATGGGCATGGCCGGGAAGATCCCTTGAATCTGATCGTGGAGATCAAAGGCTTTCGTGGCGAAGACGCCAAGGACAAAGCCAACACCATGCGCGCCTACTGGGTGCCGGGGGTGAACAACCTGGGCAAGTTCGGACGTTGGGCTTTTGCCGAATTTACCGAGGTGTTTGCCATGGAGGCGGATTTTGCTCAGAAGGTGGCAGAAGCCTTCCATCAAACCATTGAGAAGGCCATTGCTCAAGCGGGAGCCGTCAAATGAAAGTTTACAATGGCTGTCAGCGCATGTTATGCTTTTTTTACATCCGCCCCTTGAAAGTACGCCCGCTCACCTATCCCGAGCGTGTGCCGAAATCCTGGGGCTTTTTTGTTGCTGGGGTCGAGAAATGAGGATTCGTCGTGTTGCAATCCTCATTGATGGGGGCTTTTTTCTCAAACGGCTACCCAAAATTGTGGATTCTCGTTTCCATGACACCCCCCAAGCGGTGGCTGAAACCGCCCGATTCCTCTGCAAACGCCATATCCAGAGGTTGATCGGAGAGGATGAGCGGTGTGACTCCAGCCGCTGGCTGGATCATGTCTACCGACTGTTCTACTACGATGCCCGCCCTTTAGAGGGCATTGCCCACCATCCCATCGCCAATCGTCAAATCAACTACGCCAAAACCAGAGAGGCCGTATTTCGGGAAGCGCTTTTTCAAGAGCTTCGACAAAAGCGAAAATTCGCCTTGCGGCTTGGCAAGGTGACCAGGGAACGGGACTGGCAGATTGATCCCCGGCTCACCAAAACGTTGATCCGCACCAGAGAGTGGGTTTCCCTTCTGGAATCGCTGCTCGCGCCCGGAGACCAGGGGCCAGACTTGTCCGCAGTGACGGATGAGAAACGTCGCAATCTCGAAAAACTGATCGATGCCTGGAAGAATTTTGGCGAGGATGATGTGCAGCCGATCTTGCGCCAAAAAGGTGTGGATATGCGCATAGGAATTGATATCGCATCATTGACCCTTAAAAAGCAGGCAGACACCCTGATACTGGTGACAGGCGACAGCGATTTTGTCCCGGCTGCCAAGTTGGCGCGCCGGGAAGGTGTCGAGTTCATTTTGGATCCCATGGGCCAAAATGTGAACGACGACCTGTTTGAACATATTGACGATTTGGTTTCTGTTCTGCGAACTGGAAACCGCCCGGATGTGACGGAGGAGACCCCCTGATGGCCCGCAAAAGCGTTGATCAATCACTGGACATCGATGCCCTCACCCACAAGGAGGCCCGCCGCCGCAACATTCCCACGGCGGAGTTCCAGTCGGTGATGAAGCGGGATGAGCAGAACCCCATTCGCATCGCCTATGAGCGCCGCAACCGGGATCTGGATCCGCAACTGGTGTGGCGTGGCAAGGATGAGCAGGACTGGTCGGATCTGGTAGTCCATGCGCCGCCTCTCTACATCCAGGAGAAGGTGCATCCGAAGGTATTGATCGAAGATCTGCGCCGGGAGAGCGAAAAACGCGCCCAGGAGATGGCAGGCCACTCCAAGAACCACCAGTTTACCATGGATCTTTTTGGCGATTTCAACGGCCTGCCCAAGGATGCGACGGCCACCGACTTCTACCGGCACGAAGGCAACTGGACCAACCGCATGATTCTGGGGGACTCCCTCCAGGTGATGGCCTCCCTGGCCGAACGCGAAGGTCTGCGCGGCCAGGTACAGTGCATCTACATCGATCCCCCGTATGGCATCAAGTTCAACTCCAATTTTCAGTGGTCCACCACCAGCCGGGATGTGAAGGATGGCAACAAGGAACACATCAGCCGCGAACCGGAACAGGTCAAAGCCTTCCGCGACACCTGGCGGGATGGCATCCACTCCTACCTGACCTATCTGCGTGACCGCTTGACCGTGGCGCGGGATTTGTTGGCGGATTCCGGGTCGATTTTTGTGCAGATCGGGGATGAGAATGTTCACCGGGTCAGGGCGGTGATGGATGAGGTGTTTGGGGATGAAAATTATGTTTCAACAATTAATTTTGCAACTACAGGTGGATTGCCGTCTACGCATTTATCGCGCATAGGAGATTTTATTGTTTTATATGCGAAAAATAAAGATTTTTTAAAGTGGCGCAAACTTAAGGAGACTAAGCGCGGTTTAGGAGAAGATGGCTCTG
>JADFZD010000133.1 GCA_015232705.1 Magnetococcales bacterium
CAATGATGGGGGAGTTCCTGGACGGGTCGGCCCCGTATCCGGCCTGGTTCACCCTGGGCTTTCTCACCCTCACCACCTACACCATGGCGGGCTTCGCCCGTGAGCAGGTGTGCATCTACATGTGCCCCTACTCCCGATTCCAGGGGGCCATGTTTGATCGGGACACCCTGATCATCGCCTATCATCCGGAGTTCGGCGAACCTCGCGAATCCAACCGTCGCAAACGCACCGAGATGGGCGAGTCGATTGGCTCCTGCATCGATTGCAACTCGTGCGTCACGGTCTGTCCCACCGGAATCGACATCCGCAACGGTCAGCAATACGAGTGCATCGCCTGTGGACACTGCATCGACGCCTGCGATGAGGTGAAATTGAAAACCGGCATGAAGGAGCGCCTGATCCGCTATACGTCGCTGCGGGAGATGCGCGAGGGAAAAACCCGCTGGATCCGTGGCCGCACCATCGTCTATGCGCTGTTGTTCTCCCTCTTTTTGGGTGGTATCGTGGTCTATATGGAGCGCCACGATGTCGTGGAGTTCACGGCCATCGGTCATCGGCAACCTCTGTATATCTTGCAGTCGGATGGCAGCATCCAGAACAATTTCACCGTGCGCGTGCTCAACATGACCGCCACCCCGCAAACCTATGCCCTGGGAATCAACGGTGTGCCGGGCGCCAATCTGGTGGTGGGCGCCGTCACGGAACGGGACTCTGAGGGTCGTCCGCTGCTGTCCGTCACTCCGGGTTCGGTGACCACCTTCTCGGCCTATGTGCGGCAACCCTGCGCCAATGTGGACTCCGGGAATCTGGATTTCCACTTCACGTTGACCGCCCAGTCTCCGGCTGGCGGATTGGCAACCTACAAGAGCGTGTTCATGAGGCCGTGATGGAACCTGCAAAAGAGGATGATGCCAGACGACCTGGATTTCGGCTTGAGCCTTGGCCCACCGCCATTGTCCTGTTTTTCGTCGTGGTCTTCGTGGTCAACGCGATCTTCGTGCGCCTGAGCCTGACATCCTGGAGCGGCGTGGTGACCGAGAAGGCCTATGACAAGGGCTTGGCTTACAACCAGGTGCTCAAGGCGCAACAAACCCAGGATGCCATGGGCTGGCGCGTCACGCTCGAGGATGGTACTCTCCGGGCCGGCACGCTTGGAACACTGCATCTGACGGTCGAAGACCAGCAGGGAACACCGATCCGTGGCGCGCGTGTTGCAGGAACTCTGGTGCGCCCTGTGCAACAGGGGTATGATCAGGAGTTCGACATGAAGGAGAGTTCTCCGGGTCGATACGAGGTGGGCCTGTCGGTGCCTATGTCTGGCATCTGGGAGTTGAAGGTGCACGTCGATGCCGCCGGCGGAGAGTACCGTCTGGCGCGTCGGATTCAGGTGTCCGCCTCGGGTGTGGGAGGGTGATATGGATTTCAATACCTTGGTTTCGTTTACACGTCAGTTCGGTTTGGTTTGGTTCTTCGTGCTGTTCGTGGCCATTGTGGTCTGGGCCTATTGGCCGGGCAACAAAAAGCGTTACGAGCAGGAGGGAAAGAAAATCCTGGAGGAGGTGGATGAGTAGCAAGAACCGGTTCCGGTTATCGTGGTACATCCGCAAGAGGTTCCACGACACGGGGTTTGCGGGCGGAGACATGCCAACGTGCATGTCAAGATGGCGCCAGGGTGGGATCACCTTGGTATTGCTCCTTTTGGCCGTCATGCACGCCCAGAGCCCGACTCTTGGCATGATCGAACCTCTGTTCGTCACCGAAGCGGTGGCGGATGCCTCCTTGCCACCGGGCGCGGTTCCGATGGGGACAGCCAATGCCGAGGCTGCCGCCCAGGGACGCGCCGCCGAGGAACAGGAGCAGATGGACAACGCCACCAGGCGTTTCAAGGAGTTCAGAAATTTTCTCATCATCTGGGTCGTCATGATGCTGGTCGGTTTTATGGCCTGGAAAATGCGACCGCGTGCGAAATGGACGCCTCCAGAACCGGCCAAACCCGAAGAACCGGTTGTCGAGGTGGAGGTCGAGGAGTTGCCGGGCAGTGCTGTTGAAAGTGCTGTTTTAACCACCAAAGCGATCCCTTCAGACGATCAAAGACGGCGTACCCGCGACAATCTGATCTCCCTGGCCATGGAGTGGGAAGATCGCTATGGCCTGTTGCCGATCCAGTCATCGGTCATCGCGGCGCGGGATGCGGCCTTGCTGGTGGGCATGTCGGATGAACGCTACTCGCTGCACATGCAGGACCGGGTGGTTCCGGCGCCCAACGACGTGGATTTCATCTACAACAAGCAGCGCTATATCGTGCGTTGTGCCCGTATCGCACCGGGCACGGAGAAGGTCTATGTCTCCAAAGCGCATCAGGGCAGTTGGAATTATTTGGTGTTCATCCTCTACGACGCGAAATTTTCCATTCTGGGGGCCTGGCAGATGCCAAACGATCTGTATCAGGTACAATGCGGAGATAAAGAACGGTTGACTCCCGAGGATCATCAGGTCGGCAAGAATCTTCTGAATGGCGCCGGAATCAGGATGACGTGATCGGGCAAAAGGGGGCTTTGTCACCTCGTATGCCGCTACGGGATTCTGTCTTCCCGGCTCTGCCATCCCCCCCTCATTCCGGTTCTGCTTGGCACGCGAAAGGGCACGCTCCAACAAGGAAGGCGCGTCCCTTCGCCGGGCATGCGCCCCCTGCCCTGACTCATGGTCTTTCAACCCGAACAACCCCCGCACCCCAACCTCTGCCGCAAACCGATCAAGAACGCTCTTGCGGGCAACGTGGATTGTGTTAGACTTTATCGCTTTACCGTGGAACACCCAAAGGAAGGTCCAGAGTTGCGGGGAGTGAGGATTCTCCCTCCCTCCGGAAAATTTGCAATCCCGAAGGAACGCCCGCCTGTACAATGACATGCGCTCTAATATTCACGGCGTGTGACCTATGAAGGCCGCGAACCTTCAGACAAGGCGTGACGTAAACTGCGCGGCATACACGGTCATCCATGAGCCGCGATGGGGCGTTGCAACGCCGTATCAAGGCCGCTGACGCAACAGGTCAACACGCCCCAAAAAAAACGGATGGTCTCCCATTTGGGTTGTGTCAGGATTCTCAAGGAGTATCAAGGACGTGGATTACAAAGACACCGTGCGCCTCCCGGTCACGCCTTTTCCCATGCGTGCCGATCTGCCCAAAGGCGAACCGGTCATTCTGGAGCGTTGGCTCCAGATGGACCTGCATGCCCGCATGCGGGAAGCCGCCCAAGGCCGTCCCCTCTTCATCCTGCACGATGGCCCACCCTACGCCAATGGCAATCTCCATATGGGCCATGCCATCAACAAGGTGCTCAAGGATGTCATCCTCAAAGCCAAACGGATGGAAGGGTTTGACGCCCCCTACGTACCCGGCTGGGATTGCCATGGTCTGCCGATCGAAACCAAGGTCGAGGTGGAACTCAAACAGAAGGGGCTCGACAAGGAGAACCTCAACCCGGTGATCTTTCGCGGTCACTGCAGGGAGTATGCCCAACGATGGGTGTCGATCCAACGCGAGGAGTTCAAGCGTCTCGGGGTGATCGGCGATTGGGAGCGTCCCTATCTGACCATGGACTACCGCTTCGAGGCGGACATCCTGCGTGAATTGGGAGCGTTTTTGGTCAACGGCGGACTCTTCAAAGGCTCCAAGCCGGTCTACTGGTGCGTCAACGATGTCACCGCACTGGCCGAGGCCGAGGTCGAGTATGCCGATCACACCTCCACCTCGATCCATGTCAAATTCCCGCTCGCCGCAGATGAATCCCTGAGCGGTCTGGAGAGCCAAGGCCCGGTGTCGGTGGTGATCTGGACCACCACACCCTGGACCATTCCGGCCAATCTGGCGGTCTGTCTGCATCCCGAGTTGGTCTATGTCGCCGCGCGCGTCGACGATCCGGGCAACTGCGCCAATCTGACCCCAGGAGAAATCCTGATCCTGGCCGAAGGTCTGTGGGAGTCGGCGGTCGATAGCTTCGGCGTACCGCGCTCTGGAGTGACGATCCTGAATCGTTTTCCCGGCGCAAAGATCGCCGGCAAACGTTTTCGTCATCCCTATGTGGATCGCGACGCCCCCATCCTGCTGGGCAACCATGTCACCCTGGATGCCGGTACCGGCTGCGTACACACCGCCCCCGGTCACGGTCACGAGGACTACGACGTGGGCCGCCGCCATGGCCTTCCGGTCTACAATCCGGTCGATGACCGGGGACACTTCGAAGCAGGAACCCCCCATTTCGAAGGGCAGCACATCTTCAAGGCCAACGAGGCAGTGGTCGCTCTCCTGAACGAACGGGGACGGCTTCTGGCTC
>JADFZD010000134.1 GCA_015232705.1 Magnetococcales bacterium
TCTGATGCGTTTTTGAGCCGCTTCCCTGCCTGGTTGAGATCGTCTGCCGCGCGGGAGGCCGTTGTGGCCTTTCTGGCCGGCATTCTGGCGACCTGGGGGTTGCCGCCGGGCCCCAATCCTCTTTGGACCATTCTTGGAGCAGCCATCTGGCTGCGTCTGTTGGAGCGGACTCCCCATGCGCAGCATGACGGGGGGCAATCTCCAACTCAGGCGATAAGTCCCACCAAGGCTTTCCAGGTAAGGCGTGGTGCGCGACTCGGGTTCATGTTTGGTCTGGGCCATTTCCTCTTCGGGCTTGATTGGCTGTGGACCAGCCTGCACATTTACGGAAAAATCCCCGCCCCCGCAGCCATGCTGGTGATTCTGCTGCTGGCCGCGATTCTTGCGATCTATCCCGCCATTTTCGGTGCGCTGCAAATTTTTTTGGTGGCTCGTCCGTTATTTCTGCTCGGGGTTGCGCCCGCGTTGTGGGTGTTGACCGAATGGCTGCGAGCCCATCTGTTCAGCGGTTTCTTCTGGAACCCTTTGGGTCAGACCTGGGATGGCGCGCCGGTTTATCTGCAACTGGCCGATCTGGGTGGCGTCTATCTGCTGTCGGCGTTGACCTTGTTTCTGGCTGCCGTGCTGGCATGGTTCTCCCGCCCTGCGAATTGGCGCAGGCGGCGTCAAGTGGGGCTGGTGCTGCTGTTGACCCTCGTGGTGTGCGGCGCGGGATATGGCTACGGCAGTTGGCGGATGAAAGGGCTTGATGCGAGCCTGAAGGCCGGTGCGGCGAGCGGGGAGGGCGCAACGGGAGAGATGCTGCGCGTGGCCCTGGTGCAGGGGAACATCGCCCAGGATCTCAAGTGGGTGCCGGAACGGCAGAAAGAGTGGCTGGAGCGCTATCTGGATCAGACCCTCGCGCTGGAGCAGGAGGTCGATCTGGTGGTTTGGCCCGAGACTGCGGCGGCATTTTTTCTTCAGGGCGCACCCAGAGAACTGGAGCGGATCGTCGATGTCAGCCGGGCGGTCCGGGCGCCGATCTTGACCGGTGCGCCGATGGCCGAGCGTGCGGCCAATCGGGAGTGGCGCTTTTTCAACAGTATGGTGATCATCGGCGCCGAGGAGACCGGGGCGTTCGAATACCGCTATGACAAACACCATCTGGTGCCGTTTGGGGAGTACATTCCCTTGCGATTTCTGGTGCCGGACTCGGTGCACAAGCTCACCCATGGCAGCAAGGATTTCACCCCGGGTCCTGGCCCGGCGCTGTTGGGATGGGAGATGGGGGATATCGGCCCGTTGATCTGTTACGAGGTGATCTTTCCCGATGAGGTGCGCCAATTGGCGCGCCAGGGCGCGCGCTGGCTGATCAATCTCACCAACGACGGCTGGTTTGGCGAATCGGCCAAGCCGCAACATCTGTCCATGGCGCGCATGCGCGCCGTGGAGAATCGTTTGCCGATGATCCGGGTGGCCAATTCCGGCATTTCAGCGGTGATCGATCCCCTGGGACGCGAGTTGGGACGCATCCCCTCCAACGAACAGGGATCCCTGGTGATCACCCTGGCAGCCGGTCCCGGCGGGAGCATCTGGTCCGGGTATGGCCACCTGTGGATGCCCTTTTGGGCTGGCGTCTCGTTTGTGTTCTGGGTGGCGGGTCGCCGTCTGAATGCCAGAACTGCTCAAAATTCCGTCTGACCCGGTCGGTTCTCTCCCTTGATTGTCAGGCGCGTGACGCGATGATGCGATCTTGCAGGAGAAGCGCGTCGAGCAGTTGATGGCTGGCCGAAGTGGGAAAACCGGCGGAGTGATACTCGCCGAAAAAGAGCGGAAACGATCCGGCCAGCGCGCCGCGCATCGGTGAGTCCGGGGCATCGATCACCTGGACCCCTTTGAGAAAATTCAACAGGCGGTCACCTGCCTCCAAAAAAGTGACATCCCCCAGCGTTTGAAACAGTCGGTAACAGACCACCGAGAGCTGCGCACTGCCTGTCAGGCAGGCGGCGGAGGAGGCCGGTGACCAGTCGGCGCGCCAGCGGCCCGACAGAAAACCATGGGGTCGGATGCGGTCGATGATCGGCAGCATGCCGCGTCGTGCGGCGTCGATAAGCGCGGTGTCGCCGCCGGTAATGCCGATTTCCAAAAGAGCGTGCAGGGTCTGGCCGATGGCCTCCGTGGAGGGTGTCAGTTCGAGTTCGGGATCGTTGCAAACAAACCAGCCGTTCCCCTGTTGCAGGGATGCGGTGTGTCGCGCAAGGCGCAGGGCCATCTCCTGATACCTGGCAACGCCCTTGAGGGCGCCAAACCGCTGCAATCCCCAGGCGCATGCAACAGGATGGGCCTTGAGTCCCTGGAACGGCAGGGATGGGTCAGGTGAGTCCGGGTGAGGCTCGGGGTTCAGGGTATGCATCAGGAATTCGGCGGCCAGTTGAGCAGAGTGCTCGATCCGGAGATCGGGTTCATGCTGGAGCAGTGCGGCAAATCCGTGCAACACCATGCCTGTGGCAAGGTGCGCCGAAGGCGGATGTTGCGGCCTGTCGGGCAGGTGGATGTCCTGAATCATGCCGGAAGGGGTTTGGAGATGGGTGAGCCAATGGGCCATGGACAGCGCCCGCTCGCGCATCAGGGCATCGGAAAAGCGGATTGCGTAGTGGAGCAGGGCGATCATGGCAGCGCTTGTGCTTACCGGAGAGGAGGGAAGCCAGCCATGTTGGCGCAAGCGGTTTTCTGCAGGCGGATCGCAAGGGAAATAGCCCAGAGAGACCCCATCATCCGGCGAGGCTTCCCAGGCGCGCACCAGCCACTCGGCAGTGGCGTGGGCTCGTTGTCGGCAGGCCCCAACCACGGGCTGGACGCCGCCGGTGAGATGGCGGAATTGGTCGCGCCAGGCGATGCGGGCGAAACCTCGATGTCGCGGCAGGCATCCGAGGCGCGACAGATGGTCGAAGAGTATCTGGTAACGGCCTCGGAGCGCATGGAATCCATAGGGTGCGCGCAACGTTTTGGGGAGACGGGTGGTGTTCATGGGGCGTGAACGTGGCTGATGGGGAGAGACCCGCCGCACCCCCCCATGGAGGATCTTCCTTTCGGAAGTGCCTCGGTCGTCGAAAAGGTGGAACGAGGATTGGTAGTCATGGTCAGATTCTACTGGCAATGGTGGCCAGATACCATGAATTTTTACCGGCGTGTGTGCGTGTGTGCGTGTGTGCGTGGGTCGGGAGAGGGCTGAAGCGGCCAGGCTTGGTCGAGATATGGGAACCAGAGCGGGTCCGCCTGGAAAGGGCGGATAGGCCTGTGGAAGTCCGCCTGGAAAGAGTGGGTAGGCATGGAAAGAGCGGGTAGGCTTGGACGTGTCCGCCTGGAAAATGCGGGTACGTCTGGTCTGTTTATTGCTTTTATCGTGGCAAGTCTTTGTTTGTGGCACATGAGGCAGGGAGATCGCACATGTTTGAAACAGCGGATTGGATGCGCATTCAGTTGGAGCTGATCAAAGGGGTTCCGGTGGCGTATCAGAGTTTGCTCAGTCGTTTGCAGGGTGAGGGGTTAAGTGAAATGGAAGGCGGGGTGGACGAGGCGCGTCAATCCCGTCTGCGCGGCATTCTGAACGAGTGTTGTGATCGTTTTGTGACGCGCGTCTGAACGCCTCTTGACGGACGATGCCGAATCATGGCGTCCTCGGGTAATCGACACGGATGGCCCGTGCTGTGTGTGTGACAGGGCAGGCGAAGATTTGTCTTGATGCAACCCATGCCAGCGATTAACATGTAACTTTTTTTGGATGAATGGCTGGAATGGGAGTGTGGGTGACCATGGGCGTGAACATGACCTCCATGAACGGGGTGTGCGAGGACCTTCCTTTTCATCAGAGATTGGAAGGTCGCTTCGATGGCATGATCCGCCTGGCGGACCTCCCGGTTCTTGGGGATGCGATAGCCCGGCATGACGGGTGGTATGTCGTGGAGCCACGCCAACCTTTTCCGGAGCAGCCGGTGGATGGTGCCGCGGCAAGCCTCCATTTGCAGGAATTGGTGGATGAGATCCTGCGCGAGGAGCGCGGGGTGTGGACCACCATGGTTTATGTGCAGAGCATCGAGGATCCGCGCATCATCAAGGTGTTTCATCCACGTCGAGCGGGGTGTGGATGCGGCGGGGGTGGGGGGATTCTGCCCTGGAAGGTCTTTACCCGTTTCAAGCCCGAGCCGGTTCCGGCCTGGGAGTCAACCAGCTGCGCCGTTCCTTCTGGCGAGCGCACCGCCTCCTGGTTCAAAAAGCTCTTCTGAACCACTCTGCCCTTCGCAATCCCAATTAAACCGCACCCATCACGGGATACGTCGTTTTCCAACAG
>JADFZD010000135.1 GCA_015232705.1 Magnetococcales bacterium
TCCTTGGAGAAGTAGACCGCATTGAAACCGATACCGCGATAGGCCGGAATGGTGTTGAAGAAGTCCGGCTTGAAGCCGTTGGATGCCATGGTATGCAGCCCGAGGCGGTTCAGGATGCGCGGCAGGCAGTAGGTCTCTTCGCCAGAGAAGACGTTGAATTCGATCTCGTCGAACTCCTGGAAGGCCGGCACGCCGCATAGCACTTCGAACTCTGCCTGGGAGGTGTAGCCGCCGAAGACCGGGGAGATCGACAGACCCTGTTTGTTTCCCAACAGGGCGGTGAGATCTGGATGAACGGGTTTGATCTTCTTGGGGAGATTGGCCAATAGTGTGGGATCGAGAAAGCCCTCCATGACGATCATGTGGACGTTGCGACCGTTGTTTTTGTCCGGGGTTTCCCATCCTGGGGGAAGTCGCATGGCCAGTTTTTCGATGTCGCGGTACTGATCGATGTGGCTGAAGGTGTCGCGTCGTTTGGCTTCGTTGTAAAGGGCGGTGACCAGACGTCCGTTTTTCTCGACGTTGACGAGGGTGGCGTAGTGGATCAGTTCATAGGAGAGTGCGGTGAAGAGTTGAATGTAGGCCACGGGATGGACAAACGGAAGCCCGAGGATGAAGATGGCCGGAATCGACCGGATCAGGGCACTGCGGGTGACATGCACGAATCGGTACATCAGGTGGACGAGCAGGGCCAACAGACCGAGCAGGAGCAGATTCCCCGTCATGCCGAGCACGCCGATCAATTCTGGCAACTGGCCTAGGTCGTTGATTTTGGGAATGCGGAAGAAACGCAAAAAATAGTAGTCGTGGACCAGATAGAGCAGCAGCAGGGGAATGGCCGCGATCACCGGTTGCAGACGGGATGGGCGGATGAAACTGTTTGCCAGCCAGTAGAGATAGAGGAAGAGCGGGATCTCCATGCGCCAGACCCCGCGTGTCCATTCGATCAACTCGTCCGTGGCGAAGAGATAGAGGGATATTCCTGCCACGAAGAGGGTATGGCGATTCACCAGCAGTTTCGTGAGGGTTGCCATGTTCATGTCGGGGCCAGCGCTCGGGGAGAGGCGTTCGGACGCGGCATCATGGAGCGTTCGTTCCGGTGGATGGAGCGGGGTTGACCTCTTCCGAGGAGGTCAGGGGCTCCGGGATGGGAAGTCGTTGAGCCGGCATGCCGCTGATGGCGGCCATGAGCAGGGTGACGGCGTAGGGCATGGATTGCACGAAGAGCACGCCGACCCAGACGCGGGTATCGAAGAAATCGAAGCCAACCCGCAGTTTGATGCCCCATGCGGCCATCCAGAAAGAGAGCATCAGGATCGTTTCGGTGCGCGCTTCGGACAGAGCATGCCAGAACCGATGGCCTTCGGCCTTTTTGGGGGTGCGGAAAAAGGGTTTTTCACCGCCGAAGAAGCCCTGCATGATCGCCATGGAGATGGTATGGGTCAGGGAGAGTCCGGCGATGGCGGCAGACAGCGACTGCATGGGGCGGATGCCGACGTTGGTATAATAGAGATGGAGGTGCTTCAGAATTTTGAAGGCGAACAGGATCAGGGGCAGAATGCTGAACACCACAGAGGGGGCATCGGCATGTTGCGGGCTGATGATCATCGCCGTGGACCAAGCCAGGGCGATGATGTTGAAGCCGAAGTTCAGGCCATCGGCCACCCAGGGCATCCAGCCGGCGAGGAAATGGTAGCGCTGTCCCCAGGTGAGAGCGGTGGGTTGCCAGCCGAAGAGTTCCTTGAGGTGGACGCGCATGATGCGCACCGCGCCGTAGGCCCAGCGGAAGCGTTGTTTCTTGAAGTCGATGAAGGTGTCGGGCATCACGCCGCGGCCAAAGCTTTTGGGGACATAGAGGGCCTGATATCCCTTTTCGAAGATGCGCAGGCCCAATTCGGCGTCTTCGGTGATGCACCATTCGGCCCACCCGCCCACATCTTCGAGCACCGAGCGGCGCACCATGGTCATGGTGCCGTGTTGGATGATGGCGTTGCGTTCGTTGCGTGTCACCATGCCGATGTAGAAGAAGCCGCGATATTCGGCATAGCACATCGATTTGAAGAGGCTTTCCTCCTGGTCGTGGTAATCCTGGGGCGCCTGGACGATGGCGATTTCCGGTTTTTGGAAGTGGGGAGCCAGTTCGTAGAGCCAGTCACTGTTCACCAGGTAGTCGCTGTCGATGACGGCGATCACCTCGGCGCGCGGGTCGGTCTGGCGCATGGCGAAGTTCAGGGCGCCGGCCTTGAATCCGGCCAGGGGATCCTCGTGGAAAAAGCGGAACCGTTCGCCGAGTTTGGCGCAGTGGTCACGCACCGGTTGCCAGATGTCCGGATCCTTGGTGTTGTTGTCGATGACCAGCACCTCGAAGTTCGGGTAGTTGAGTCTGGCCAGGGAGTTCAGGGTATGGATCATCATGTCCGGGGGTTCGTTGTAGGCCGGTACATGGATCGATACCCACGGCAGTTGGGATTCGTCTTCGACTTCGGGTCGTTTGAGGTCGCGGCGTCGGGCCTGCACCCAGGCGGCTTCGGCCCATTCGTGGGCTTCGGCGAAGAGCACGACGATCACCCCGATCATGCCGAGTCCCAACAGCAACCCGAAGAGCATGGCTCCGCCGGTCAGGTACTGTTGGCTGTAGTCGTAGACCACATAGACCGCCAGTGAGGCGATGCCGTAGGAAAGAATCGCCAGAAAGAAGCGTCCCCGTTTGCGCATGCCATGGCTGTCGAGAAAGAGCAGCGTGATGGCCAGCAACCCGACGATCGTGGATGCGCCAGCCAGGACGTACCATTGGGGAATGGAGACGATGGGGGCGTGGAAGGGGAATTTGGGTTGGCGATCGGCGTTGTAGACGCCCCAGTAGGAGCCGACCCCGCGTTCCAGGGAGTTGCTTTTCCAGGGTTGGTCAAAGGCCTCGATCACGTAGTAGACATATTTTTCTTTGTTGGCGCGGGCCAGAAAGCGTCTGAGGAAGGTGGCCTGATCGGCCTGGGTGGCCTTGGCGTCGATACGGGTTCGGCCGTCGCTGGGCCAGCCGACCTCACCGATGACGATCGGTTTTTTCGGATAGGTTTCGCGCAGTTCGTTCATGCGCATGACGATATAGTCGATGGCCTTTTCCTGGGCGATGCCTTCCCAGTAGGGGAGCATGTGGACGGCGATGAAGTCGGTATGTTTGACCAGTTCCGGGTATTTGAGCCAGATGTGCCACGGTTCGGCGGTGGAGACCGGCGCATTGACCGAAGAGCGAACCTTTTTGAGATAGCCGATCAGTTTTTCCACCGACACCCGGTCGTGTAGGATCGATTCGTTGCCGACGATCACCCGGACCACGTTTTGGGCATTGGCGTTGACGGTCTTGATGAGTCGTTCGATTTCGGCGTTGTTTTTGGCCTCGTCGCTGTCGATCCAGCCGCCCACCATGACGTTGATATTATGTTTTTGGGCGAGTTTGGGGATTTTGGCCAACACCCCTTCGACCGTGTAGGTGCGCACGGCGTGGGTTTTTCCAGAGAGCAGGGCCAGATCCTCGTTGATCTGCGCTTCGGTGGGATGGATTCCTTTTTGAGGATCCTGGTCCGCGCGATAGGGGGCAAAAGCGAAGCCCATGACCCGATCCGGCCAGAGCGGCTCTTCCAGGGGACGGTTGAACCATGCCCAAAGGCTCAGGGTGACCAGGGTGACGGCGCCGACGACCAACCAGTGGCTAGGTTTCATGGAGGATCAATCCGTATTATATGCTTGATAATAAGTCATTTTACCGTTAATCTCACGAAGAGATGTTCACGGTGAGGGGGTGAGGGGTTTTCCCCATCCTCCTCCTGGAGGTATGGCTTGCGGGTGTCGATACGCATCGTAAAACCGCATTGGCCAAACTTCAAACTTATACCACAAACCTGAGCCTGGGATAAAGCATCACAGCCATGAGAAATAAAAAATTTTCGCGATTCCTCATGCATCCAAATCGGGCGCCCTTTCGGGTTTTTGTGCAGGCGCCATTCCGATGCGATTATCCAGGGCGCTGTGAATGGCACTTTTAAGCAGGGCGTGAATCGGATAGAATCAAGGGTTGTCGTGAGCGGCGATGGTTCGAACAGGTCCATCGGAGCAGGCGTCGCACAACCGTGATGTCACCCTCGTAAACTTTTAC
>JADFZD010000136.1 GCA_015232705.1 Magnetococcales bacterium
CAGGGTCACCGGCAATGCCGCGCCACCCTGGGCTTCGAGAAAGCCGAAACTGGCCGCGAATTTGGCCAGTGGCGGGGTGGCGTCGGTCCGGACCGTCAAGGGCAAGCGATCGGCATCGAGCAGAGCGCGCCCCGCATCGTCCTTCAGCCCCGGCGGCGCCTCCAGCGAGAACGCCTGATCCACCGGAAACGGTCCGGGAAAGGTGATCGTGTTCACCCATTCCTTGTCATCTTCGTCAAGTCGCGGACGATGGATCTCCCCGCCGCTTTTGGATTTCAGGAGAATCTTTTCGGCGTCCGCACGCGCCATGGAGGCCGAAAAACGCAGGTGCATGGGCAGAATCGGCATGCATTGGGCATCCAGGTTGCTGCGCGGACAGTCAAAGGTCGCCGTGAACCCTTTGCGCACCTTGAACGCCACCCTCTGCGGCTTGCGGGTGGCCACGCCGGCCACGGAACGGATACCCGGCTTCATCACCAACCCCACCGAAGCATCGCTGGGAAACCTCTGGGTACACTGCACGGCCACAAAGGGGGCATCCCCCTGTTTGGCCAGAGCCAGAACCCGCTGCTCACGGGTGGCACTCTCGGAGAGTCCGGGCGTGAAATACCCCCCCAAACCGCTGGAGGTAAACTCTTTTTCGTAGTAATACTTGAGAGGATGGGAGAGATTGACCAGAGCCTGCAACGGCTCGCCGGTGATCAACCGCACCCCCACCTCTTCGCCGATCCCTGGAATATCGCAGAACAGGTGCTGACGCACCGACTCCATGTCCAGTCTGGCCAGCCCCGCCAGCAGAAAGACCTGATCCTCCTGGACCATCTGCGACGGATCCACAACCGTCAACAACGGCTCTCCGCTGGTGAACTCAAAGTGCTTCTCGCCTGCGATCGATTCCCCGTCCTGAGCGCGCAACCCGGAAGCGAGGGTAAAGGCGCAGGTCAAACCCGCCGGCAAATCATGATCAAAATCGTAGACCCAGTTCCGGTCATCCACCCAGCGCCCCTGACCGGTGACAGGACAATCGAGGGAGAAGGCATCCGGAATCCGACGCGAATCCCCAAAGGGGATGATGGCGCGGTTGAACCGGAACGAAGCCTGTCGACGCTGTTGAGCCGTTGGAACGGTGACATGTTCGATGCGAACTTCAGAACCGGAAGCAGGAGATTCCGCAGCCTTGGAGAGAGTAACCCCGCCGCTGGCCAGTAACCCAACCACCGCCAGGAAGATCATCAAACGGTGAAGCGCATATCCCTTGACCGGCCACTCAGAGACCTTCATGGCTCCTGCTCCTCCAAGGAGGTGTTGACATGGGAAGGCAACGGCCTTCAACGCAAATCCGGCAGTCGCGCATGATTGCATACATCAACATACCGATTCATATGGCCGATCAAAAAAACCGAAGTTGCTTTGTCACCAATGAGGCATTTTACGGTTCACCAGATGGATCAAGAGGTTGCATCCGGCACATGCACGCAACAGCCGGACACAACCCGCGCCCATCTTCAAGATGCGTCGTTTTTTAAAGGTCGTATCAAGTTGCCAGCGTTGTTTCCAAAAACAAGGAAACGACGCTCGCGAAGACCGCGCGCGACGCATCTTGCGCAAAGAACGCGAAAAATGCTTCTTTTGAAGAGCGCGCTAAAATCAAAACCCTGGGAGATGAATCTCCCGGACCCTCTCTTCATTCTCACCCGTAAAAACGACACATTCCATGCCGGGTGCGGTTTAATATCAAGAACAAACGCCCAAGGACGTTGCTCCTGGATCCCCCTCAGGGGCCATGGGCCGCGGACCCCGCCGGTCAAAACGACCTATCCGGCGATCATCACGCTGCCGCTTGACCGTCTGGTTACGGCAAAATTTTTGAACAAGATGGGTTCATATGTCAATACGCCCATGGGATACTACCCCAAAAGATCTTCAGCCCCCTGCGGTTTTCCAACCAACCACCAGACATTGCCAATGAACGCTCCACGATCCACGCCTCTGCTGTTGACACTCCTCCTGGCAGCCTTGCTGATCGCTCCCTCGTTCATGGCCGGTCCCTACTCTTTCGTGACCATCATCGACAACGCCGATGAGGTGCTTTCCTCGGTCATCACCTCCAGCCGCGAAAGCGGATGGTTCAATTTCTGGTTTCCCTACACAGCCGCCGGAACCGACTGGCTCGCTCCGATTCAACTCGATCACTTCGAATGGCTGCTGTTTTTTGCGCTGCCTGGATGGTTGGCCAATGCGCTCTATCTGTTCGCGCAACGCTTTGTGGCAATATGGTTCACCACCCGACTGCTGCACGAAGTGTTTCAGGTCGCCACCCTTCCGGCCATGCTGGCAGGGGTGCTGTTTGCCTCCGCCGATCACACCACATGGCAAGGCATGTCCCTCACCGCATTGCCCATGACCCTGTGGATTCTGCATCGACTTTGCCACACGACACGTTCCGATGCCTGGCGCTACACCATCGCCCTGCTGGCAGGAGTCGTCTACTCCTTGAGCGCCCACTTCAGCCTTTCGCTGTTTGTCCCCCCGTTGTTGATCCTATGGTTTCTGTTTCTTCCTCCGAATCCGGACGCCCCACGAAAAGGGTGGCTGCTGCTGATGGTCTGGTGTGCGGGCTGGCTTCTGGCCGCCATGCCTCATCTTCTTTCCAGCGCTTTCAATGCCCCCCTCTCCCACCGCATCCATCACTCCGGAAAAAACAATCTGGAAATCGGTCATTTTTACCTCAAATTCATGCAAGACCACTTCCCCTTATTGTTCGTGATGCTGCTTGGTCTGACCTTCGCCACGCCTCCCGCCCGCAAACAGTTCTCCCCACTGCTGCGGCTCTGGTGTACTCTGCTTGTCACACCGACTGCCGTCACACTCCTCAACAGATACGGCATGATCCCCTCCCCATTGGACAAATTCGATCTGCTCCGTATCGAATTCTACTTTCCCATCATCACCCTCTTCAGCGCTGCCGTCGGCCTGAATTCCCTGAAAAACACCTGGTCCCAAGCCCTCATCCGTCGCTACCTTCTGATCGTCAGCATATTTTGCATGCTGGCTCTCACCGTCAAAACCGTCACCGGAGCGGATATCCCCCCGCTTCCTCTCAACCGGCTGCCTCTCTGGATGCTCGCTCTTCCTCTGCTGCTGTTGCTTTTTCCAAAATCGCCAAAAGATTCACCCGCCTTTATCCGCAACACGCCAGGCTACCTGGCTGTCGGCCTCGCCCTCGGCCTGATGACACTCAATCCGCTTCTGGCCTATGTCGCAAGAACCACAGAACAATTGAAAGATAGTTTCTTTCGTGGATATAATTATATTTCAATACTGGATCATCCTCAGATCAAGCAGTTTGCCGCCCGCATTCCAGATCACCACACCTTTCGGGTGGCTGTCATCGAACAGTATCTCTCCTCTTCCCGAACCAAGCATACCCTCGTGCCTGGTATGTTTTGGCCGCATGGCATCGAAACCGCAGATGGCTATCTTCCCTTGTACTCCTACCGTTATCATGACCTGTGGAACCAACTGCTGCTCCCACTGATCCATCAATCCAACCACCCGAATCTCGAAGCCGAAGGATTCGACAGTTGGGGAAATCGCTTTTATCTGTTTCAACCCCGCGACATGAGCAATCCAGATCGTCAAACTTACTTCAAATTTAAAGAACCATATGAATTATCCAACTATTATAATGTCAACCTGCTTTCTCTGGCCAATGTGCGCTATCTGTTCGCCCCGATGCCAGTTTCCGACCCCCGCTTCACCCCACTGCGTACAGAGGGCATCGACCACCCCACCACAACCAGCGATACCTCCGATTGGTGCCATGGCCGGGTTTTGGATCTGCTGAACTGTCTGCGAAAAAGCGCCCCTCCTCCTCCAAAATCTTATTATATTTATGAAAATCAAAATGCATTGCCCAGAGTCTATATTGTAAACAAAAGCCATTATTTCGCATCCGATCCGGAACTACTGACCGCATTGTCGCATGCTTCCATTCAGGAGTTGGGGAGCACCGCCTTTTTGAACGCCCAGGAGGTTCCACCCATCTTGCCTGCGGATTCATCGTCTCCCGCCCCGACAACCACCCCGCACGAGGATGCCACGTCAGCAGGCCAAATTACCGATTTTAAGAAAATAAG
>JADFZD010000137.1 GCA_015232705.1 Magnetococcales bacterium
ATGAGGCTTTCTTCCGATTTGCCAGATGGATCAAGAGGTTGCCGCAGGTGATTGCCCGCGACTGCCGGATCTAGGTTAAAGTCAGTGGGGTTCAGGGGCCATTGGCGCATGGTTTGCGGCGGGAGGGACGCTCGCAGCGTCTTGTTTTTTTGGCCATGTTCGCAAGATCGTTTTGCCAAAATCGCATAACGATCTTGCGAACATGGCTGGCGCGAAGATTTTTCACAAAAAGCGTGAAAAATCTTTCTTTAAAGACGCGCCTGAAAGACAAAAGAACATAAAGGCAAAAGCAAAATAAAAGACTAAAGACAAAACCTTGGAGACTCCGTCTCCAAACCTCTGCCGGGGTCCTTGCGGTCCCCGGACCCCTGCAACTGTTGGGGATCTGTCATAACCAATCGCGAGGCTCTGACCCCGCACGCGCCGGAGGGCGATGATCGCCCCCCGACCCCGCCATCACAAGGGATCTGTATCGTCACGCATCACCAAAGGGGAACCGCATGTCCAAATCCGTCAAGAAAGTGGTCCTGGCCTATTCCGGAGGCCTGGATACCTCGATCATCCTCAAATGGCTCCAGGAACACTACCAGTGCGAAGTGATCGCCTTCTGCGCCGACCTCGGTCAGGGCGAAGAGCTGGAACCAGCCCGCCAAAAGGCCATGAACCTCGGGGTCCGCGAAATCTATATCGATGACCTCAAAGAGACGTTCGTGCGCGACTTCGTGTTTCCGATGTATCGCGCCAACGCCCTGTACGAAGGGGTTTATCACCTGGGCACCTCGATCGCCCGGCCCCTGATCGCCAAACGGCAGATCGAAATCGCTACCCAGTGTGGCGCCGAAGCGGTCGCGCATGGCGCAACCGGTAAAGGAAATGATCAGGTCCGATTCGAATTGGCCTACTACGCCCTGCGTCCCGACATCCGGGTGATCGCTCCCTGGCGCGAATGGGATCTGACCTCACGGGAGAAACTCCTGGCCTACGCCGATGCCAACGGCATCCCAGTGGCGCGTGACAAACGGGGCGATGTTCCCTACTCCATGGATCGCAATCTGCTGCACCTCTCCTTCGAGGGCAAGGTGCTGGAGGATCCCTGGAAAGAGCCGGAAGAAGAAATGTTTCTTTTATCGGTGTCTCCTGAACAGGCTCCAAACAAACCAACTTATATCGAGATCACCTTCGAAAAAGGCGATCCGGTGGCCATCGACGGCGAGCCTCTTTCGCCGGCCAATCTGCTCACCCGACTGAATGCCCTGGGTGGGGCCAACGGCATCGGGCGGGTGGATCTGGTGGAAAACCGGTACGTGGGCATGAAGTCGCGCGGCGTCTACGAAACTCCGGGCGGCACGATTATCGGGGTTGCGCATCGCGCCATGGAGTCTTTGACCCTGGATCGCGAGGCGGCCCACCTCAAGGATGAGCTGGCGCCCCGGTATGCCTCTTTGGTCTACAACGGCTATTGGTTTTCGCCGGAACGACTGATGCTCCAATCGCTGATCGACGCCTCGCAAACCTATGTCTCGGGCGTCGTGCGGTTGAAACTCTACAAGGGGAATGTCATCGTCACGGGCCGCAAGTCCGAGCAGTCGCTGTTCGATCCGGTGGTGGCCACTTTCGAGGATGACCATGGCGCCTATGACCAGGCGGATGCCAGCGGTTTCATCAAACTCAACGCCCTGCGGATGCGCATCGCCGCCCTGGTGCGCCAAGGAAAATCATGAGCAAAAGCAAACCGTGGGGTGGGCGTTTTTCCCAACCGACCGATGCCTTCATGGAGACCTTTTCGGCCTCGATCCATTATGATTCACGGCTGTTCCGTCAGGACATCCAGGGATCCATGGCCCATTGTCGCATGTTGGCACGGCAAGGGATCATCGCCGAATCCGAGGCGGATCTGATCATCGAGGGTCTGGCGCGGGTAAAGGTGGAGATCGAAGAGGGGCGTCTGCCCTTCCGGGACGACCAGGAGGATATCCACATGCATGTGGAGATCCGTCTGCGTGAGCTGATCGGTCCGGTGGCCGGCAAGCTGCATACGGCCCGCTCCCGCAACGATCAGGTGGCCACGGATCTGCGTTTGTGGCTGCGCGAGGAGGTGGATGCCATTCGCGAGGCGCTGCGCAGTCTGCAACGCATCCTGCTCACCCTGGCTGAAACCCACGTAGAGACGGTCATGCCGGGCTTTACCCATCTGCAAAATGCCCAGCCGGTCAGTTTCGGACACCATCTCATGGCTTATTTCGAAATGTTCGATCGGGACCGGCAACGTTTTGGCGAGGCGCGCAAGCGCATCAATCAACTGCCACTGGGTTCCGCTGCCCTGGCCGGCACCCCTTTTCCGATCGATCGCGAGTGGGTGGCCAAGGAGTTGGGATTCGAGGGCATTTGTCGCAACTCGCTGGATGCGGTATCGGATCGGGATTTCGTGATCGAGACGGCGGCAGCCTGTTCGCTGGTGATGCTGCATCTTTCGCGATTTTCGGAGGAGTTGATCCTCTGGTCTTCGCCGGCGTTCGCATTTGTTGAGCTGTCGGACGCCTTTGCCACCGGATCGAGCATCATGCCGCAGAAGAAGAATCCGGATGCGCCAGAGCTGGTGCGTGGCAAAAGCGGGCGGGTGACTGGTCATCTGATGGGGTTGTTGACCATGATGAAGGGGTTGCCCCTGGCCTACAACCGCGACATGCAGGAGGACAAGGAGGCGCTTTTCGACATCATCGAGACGGTGCGCGGCTGTCTGAAGGTATTTGCCGGCATGTTGGCCGAGATTCGTGTTCACGAAAAGGCCATGGCCGCAGCGGCCAAGGTCGGGTTTACCACGGCCACGGATCTGGCGGATTATCTGGTGCGGCAGGGGATTCCGTTCCGCAAGGCGCATGAGGTTTCCGGGCGTTTGGTGCGGGTGTGCGTAGAGTCGGGGCGGACGTTGGAGCAGCTCTCACTGGCCGAGATGCAGGCAGCGGATGCGAGAATCGGTGCGGATGTGATGGAGGTGTTGACCGTGACCGCTTCGGTCAATGCCCGCAAGGTGGTGGGTGGAACGGCCTTTGCCACGGTGCGGGCGGCCATCGAGGCGGCGCGGGGAAGGGTGATCTCCTGAGTGACGCAGGGGTCCGGGGAGCGAAGATCCCCGGCGGAGGTTCGGAGGCAGCGCCTCCGAGATCTTTCTTTTGATATTGTTTTTTTGTCCTTAGCGCGTCTTTCAAAGGAAATTTTTTTACGAAATTTTGTGAAAAAAATTTCGCGCCAGCCTTGGCTGCGGTATCGCTTTGCGATTTTGGCAAAGCGATACCGCGAACATGGCCCAAAAGAATCAGAACAGCCGCCAGGATCCCACCAGGAGCCATTGGTCCTGGATCCTGCTCACTGTTGGGGTTATCCATGACTCACGACCACGTGTCACCCATCCCCTTCCCCGACTTCGATACCCCTCTTGGTCCCTATTGGCTGCAAACCCATGTCGGCGCCATCGTCGCCCTGCACACAGAACCTGCCGCCACACCCCCGGATCCTGTTTTGCGCCAGCAGGTGGCCGAGTGGCTGAACGCCTATTTTCAGGGGCACTTTTTACCTCTGGATGATCTGCCCCTCGCACCGAACGGCACCCCCTTTCAACGTCGCGTCTGGATGGCCCTGCGCGAGATCTCACCTGGTCGCATCGAAAGCTATGGTGCGCTCGCCCAACGGGTGAACTCCGCTCCGCGTGCCGTGGGCGCTGCGCTGGGGGCCAATCCGCTCCCGATCCTGCTTCCCTGTCATCGCGTGCTGGCCGCCGACGGGACGTTGCGGGGCTACAGTGGACGGGGTGGACTGGAAAGCAAACGGTTTTTGTTGCGCCTGGAGGGAATCGAGATCTGCGCGTGACGAACCTGCAGGGGGGTAATAAAACCCCCTCATGCAAGCGCCAGGAAATAAGCGAAACAGCGCTTGAACTTCCCAGCCGCTGGCACTATCTATTGAAGAAGAGAGGTCGTTTCAACCTGGATCCGGCAGTTGCGGGTGATTGCATGAGCTAACATATTGCTTCATTTTGTGAATTGTAAGAAACCGAAGTTACCTTATTGGTAATGAGGCTTTCTTCCGATTTGCCAGATGGATCAAGAGATTGCCGCAGGTGA
>JADFZD010000138.1 GCA_015232705.1 Magnetococcales bacterium
AGGCTCACCATCTCGCCCGGCTCGACCCGCAGGCTCAGTTCATGCACCACCGGACGTTTGGGATCCAGGCCGCAGGAGACAGCTTCCAGAAGCAGAAGAGGGGCTGAGGCAGAGGAAACAGGGCTCATGGATGCGGAACCTGGCAGGTGGTTGCAGTTAATTCAAATGATACACATTCTCATAGATCATCACAAGTCTATTTTCCCAGATCCGGCAGTTGCGGGTGATTGCATGAGCTAACATATTGGTTCATATGGTGAATTGCAAGAAACCGAAGTTACCTTGTTGGTAATGAGGCTTTCTTCCGATTTGCCAGATGGATCAAGAGGTTGCCGCAGGTGATTGCCCGCAACTGTCGGATTTAGGATACTGCACCAGAGATGCAACCACCCAAGCCAAAACTGCCAGGGCGTGTTGACTTAAGAAGGCAGCGAACCTTCAGACTAGGCCGTGCAACTCACATCGCGCCTTGTCTGAAGGCACGTTGCCTTCGTATATCAACCCGCTCTAAGCTCTGATGACGCCTTGAAAAAAATCGTCATGCTGGATCATACTAACCAGCTTCAAGGGTGTCCGATTTCGAATCCAACAAGGAGTGACACATGAAGGGTGTGGCATGGGTGGCGTTCGGCTTGGCGTGGGGCGTGGTCGAGGGGTGGGCCGAATCAGCCTATCTGAATGTCGAGCCTTTACTTGACACATCGAAAACGGTACTTGATGAGCCGTTGCGTAAGCCGGATGGCGCGCCGCTCGTGCTCTCTTCGAGTATCGTCACCATTCTGCCCGGAGAGGAAAGCGCTTGGCACAAGCATGGTGCGCCCATGTATGCCTATATCCTCGCAGGCGAGGTGACGGTGGATTACGGAGAGAAGGGCATGCGCACCTTTGGTCCGGGAAAAGCCTTTGTGGAGGCCATGGATCACTGGCACCGGGGGATCAACCGGGGACAGGAACCGGTGCGCATCCTGGTGATCTATTGGGACGCGGACGCCACCAGAAACGTCATCGTGCGACCGGTCCAACCTTAAGACGGAAGATCTCTCCATGCTCGATCCCGAATTCTTTGAACCCGTCACAGACGCATTGGGCCACACCAGGCTGGCCCTGAGGAACACCGTGCCCCAGCGGTTGCTGCACCAAGCGGGGCTGATAATGGACGGTGCGCCGGAAGATGAGGAACTGTTCGCCGCCACCCAACTGCCGATCACCGCTTTGCGCGAGGTCAAGGAGCGCTGCATCTACACCGCCGGGTTTGCCACCGTGGAAGAAGGGATGGCGTTTCCTCCTCCTGTGCAATTGGCGAGTATTCCTTGTCGTTCGGCTTCGGGGGATGGACGCTGCACGCGACTGGATCACGGACAGCGATGCACTCTGTTCGGGTTCTTTTCTTCGGTGGAGAGCCCAATGCGGCAGCGGGTGTATCTGATCATGGCCCCCATTCTGCCCGGTTTGGGGGTGCCGGTGGTCGGACGCGCCCTGCTGACAGAGCAACGAGAGCGTTATCTGCACTCCCTTCGGCACTGGGAGTTGATGCTTACGCCGGTTAACCTGGCTTGGGACGCCACGCTCCGTGGGATGCGCTTCTGGACCAACCTCTGGTTTGGCAGGTCATGAAGTCTGACCGGGTGGCCGGATGGACGACAAAGGCCACGCCACCTTCTTGGCAGAGCTGCGGAATTCAGCTTGGCCGGAATCACGCGACTCGGGGGACTTCGAATCGCGGTTACCAGCGTTCGGAACCTCTTCGATCTTTTTCAACGCATCGACGATCACCTGCATCACCATGAACAAAGGATGCGGCAGACAGCGTATCGTTCAGGTCCGGGCATGCGGCGGTGCTGCATTCTGCTGACAAATCGGCGGGAAAGCCGCTTTGGACAACCCGAAGATGCACCCGAGGAACGAGCGCCATGAAATGGCGCGCGTCAGCATGCACGACACGCCCAAAGCCTTGTCCAGGCTCAAGGCGCGGTCAGCATGCGCGATACGCCCTAAAGGCCGGCGCGACGCATTTTTCGCAAAAAACGCGTCTGAAAAAAAACGCGCTTAAACATCAAAAAAGCACGTCCCAAGGGCTTTGCCCTGTGATCCCACCAGTGGCTCATGGATCCCTGGACCTCGTCAGTCAATACAACGTATCCCGGGATGATGGCGGTTTAAACCTCGTCCAGCACGCAGCATGTCCATCATCCTAGTCATTCCCGCAACGCGGGATCATGATGGAAAAAGGGTTGTCAAGACAGCTCGGTTGAGCCATAAGACCCACGGTTTTGGACCTGCGCCCCATCCAAACGACAAGAATCAGGAGTTCTGGGCATGTCGGAAACAAAAGAGCAATTCAAGGCCACGCTGAAGGCATTGAATGGAGATGTCACGGAACTGATCCAATGGATGCAGGGAAACACGGTCGATCCGAACGACCTGTTGTTCACCATTTACGATCTGTTCGCAGAAGAGAAAAATCTGTCCGAGGCGACCATCCGAACGACTTTTTTGTTGGCCATGATGTTGGCCAATTCGGGCTACGCGCATCCGCTCATCTCTCTGGCGCGCTGTGCCGGAGGGTTGTTGTATGACAACCCCTCGGAAATGCAGGCCGGTCTGGATGCACTGCCTGCACAGATGGATCATCTTGTGAAGGTGGAATTGGATACCCTTGTCAAGAATGTACTGGATCCGATCCTGACTTTTGGCATCGGCAGAGCCATACGCTTGCAAAACTCTCATGAGACCTTGCGCGTTCTGGAGATCCTGAAAGCGGCTGTTTCCAAATTCCGGTCGATGTTCGATTGGAGCGCTCCGGTTCCGGTGGTCACCGTGGCGCAATTGAAACAGCAGGGGAGAGAAAAGGCCCGTCTGGTTACCTTGACCCAACCGCCGACAGACGTGCCATTCCGCCGTCGTCATGTGTTGTTTGCCAGCGGACAATCTTTTGTGCCTCCCAATGGATGGACGACGCAATATGAGTTACCCATCATCATTGGCAGGGCCTTTCGTGACTATGGCTGGGAAGCGAGCATTTTCATCATCGATCACCAGCAACTTGAGATCTCCTGTCGATCGATCGTGGAAATCTGTCGTCATCTCAAGATCGATATTCTGTTATGCAACGAGAATTCGTTGTACGGCATTCCGCATGCGCGAGAGGCCATGATGGCGCAACTGCGTTCGGACAATCCGGAGATCAAGATTGTCAGTCTGTTGATGGATGGTTGGGCGGTCCCGGAAGAGATCATCAAGGCCCATTCGACGCTGGTGGATGCGGTCTGGCCCCTGGATATCCCTGGGCGAGAGTTGTGGGATGAGCCGATCTTCCGGTATCGAACCTTGCGTATGCCGACACCTTACGAGGGGATTCTTCCTGGTCCGGTCCTGGAAAAGCCACTGGCCAGGGAGATCGGTTTTATCGGCAGGGTGAGCGGAGGGAATTGGCATCGGGCATTCTGGTTGGCTGCCGCCGAAAAAATGGGTCTGCCCTTGCGTGCCAAGCTGACCCCTCTGATCCTGAGCAACGCGACCTCCCCTCTGGATAATTATCGGGAGTACTTGAATGAATTTACAGAAGCGACCTGCGGAGTCAATTTCATCATGCGTCCGGACCACTCGTTGATCTTGACAGGCCGATGCTTTGAAATTCTTTGGAGCGGGGCATTGCTGTTTCAGGAGTGGGGACCGGACACCTCCTGTTTTCTTGTATCGGGAGAGCATTATCTGGAATTTTCATCTCTGACGGAATTGGCCTCCTTGACGACACTGTTTTTGAAAGAACAGGATGCCATGGAACAGATTCGCCGTGACGGGCATCATTTCATGCGCGAAAATTACGGCAACAGAAGGTTGATCGGCCATATGGATTATGTTCTATATCATTGTGCGCGCGACTAACGACTCAACCGAGCCCATTCGACAAGCGCATTCATTCCGTCATTCCCGCACAAACGGGGATCCGGGATTGTGGTATAATGGTCCCAAAAAATTGGACAACATGATAAGCTCTGAACTCTATCCAACCAGGAGGAGCGAAAATGAGCAATGTAAGGAAACAGTATACAGGGGATTTCAAGGCCAAGGTGGCGCTTGCAGCATTGCGCGAGGGTG
>JADFZD010000139.1 GCA_015232705.1 Magnetococcales bacterium
GGTCGCTGGTCCGGCAACCGGCGGTGGCGTCTCCTCCGGGTGTTCCGGCCCGCTCCCGTGAATCCCCGGTTCACCCCCGCTGCGGGCGAGCCAGTCGGCCAGCGTCCGGAACAGCAAACCGGGTTCGAAAGGCTTGGCGACGTGATCATCCATCCCCGCCGCCAGGCACCGGTCCCGATCCTCACGCATGGCATGGGCGGTCATGGCGATGATCGGCAAATGGGCCAGCTCCGGACGTTTGCGTAAACGACGGGTGGTCTCCAAGCCATCCATGTCGGGCATTTGGAGATCCATCAAGACAACGGCATGCCTTTGGGGATTCACCAGACGCAGAGCCTCCTCGCCACTCACCGCGCAATCGACCGCCAGACCAACCCCCTTGAGGATCTCGTTTGCAATCAGGGTGTTGACGCGATTGTCCTCGACCAGAAGCACACAGTATCCCGTCAATCGGTCACGCGCAATCTCGATTTCGCGTGGTGGCATGGGGTGGTAGGCAATAGGTGAATCGGTGTGAACCGCTCCTGACGCGGCAGCGATCATGGGGGGATAGGCGCGCTCGAAACGACTTGAGGCGGTCCGTTCGCACTCAAGGAAGAAGCGGAACGTGGTTCCTGTGCCGACCTGGCTTTCGACATGAATGCTCCCGCCCATCAATTCAAGCAGTTTTTTGCTGATCGCCAAACCCAATCCCGTACCGCCATAGCGGCGTGAGATCGATCCATCCGCCTGGGAAAACGGGGTGAACAGTCTGGCGCACTGCTCCCTGGACATACCGATTCCCGTATCCTGTACCGATACGGTCAGTTCCAGTCGATGTGCATGGATCTCCCGGGACCATGCCCGCACATGGATGCCACCCGTTTCCGTGAATTTGATGGCATTGCCGATCAGATTCATCAGGATCTGTTCCAGCCGCAATGAATCTCCGAGCAGAGTGGTTTGGCACTCCGGAGCGATTGCGACGCGGAGCGAAAGCCCCTTTTCCGAGAGTCGGGAGCGGAACAACTCCAGCAGATGATCAAGCATCGGTTGCAACCGGAACGGTTCTCGCGTCAGGTCCATTCGTCCGGCCTCGATCTTTGAGTAGTCGAGAATATCGTTGATGATCCGCAACAAGGATCGGGCTGCATGCAATGCGATGCGCAGATGCTCACGCGCCGTTCCGGGAAGTTGATCGCCCTCCATAACCAGTTCGGTCAGACCGATGATGGCATTCATCGGTGTCCGGATTTCATGGCTCATGCTTGCCAGAAAGTTGCTTTTGGCCTGACTGGCTTCGATGGCCACCTTGCGGGCCAGTTCCAGTTCTGCGGTTCGCTCCTCGACCTTTTTGTCCAGGGAGGCGTTTAGTTCCTGGAGTTCGGATTGCGAAGTCCGGATTTGCGCCAACATGCGCTCCAGGGCAAGCGAGAGGGTGAGAATCTCGTCCTGACCGATGATCGGGATTTCGATGGCATCCTCTCCGGAACAGATGCGGTTGGCGGTTTGGGTAAGGGTGGTGATCGGGTGTGTGAAACGGGAAGAGAGCACATAGGCGAGCAGCAGTCCGATCATCACGCAGAGCGAGGCAACCAGGAGTTGTGAGCGCAGATGGGTCGACAATTTTTGCAGCAGGGTTTCCAGGGAGAAGTTGATGGCCAACCATCCCAGCGATTTGTTCGGCTCCAGGGAGAGCGCGCCACCGATCCACAGGGAATCGCTATCGATGTGGATCGAGAGTTGATCCGTAAGCAGCAGATTTTTCAGGAAAGGATCCTTGGGAGGGAGCCCGAAGGAGCTGTTTTCCGGGGTTCCATCGGCCAGGATCGACCCGGCTGGGTCCAACAGCAGGGTTTGTGCGACATCGCGGTGTTTGCGCATGGCCGCGAGATGGCTACGCAACGACTGGAGGTCCAGCCGGTAGAGTGGATTCAGGAGAGACTCGGAGAGGGTGGCGAACAGTTGGCGTGCTTCGAGTTGATGACGTTCGAGCATCTGGTCGCGGTGTTCGAGGATCGACAGGGAGGTCAGTGCTGCCGAGACCAGCAGGATGATCGATGCCGTGAAGCCCAGGAGTTTGAAGCGGATGCCGGACATCAGGGGATGCCCAGAATCGAGAGCACGGCAGGTCGGATCAGCTCCAACCTTTGCAGGGTCTCGGGCGGAATGTAATCGAAACGGGTGGTGTTTTCGAACGATTTCAAGAGTTCTGCCCCTGCCTGGGATTCTACCATATCGATCAGGGCGCCGATCAGTGCAGCGCGCACTTCCGAAGAGAGTCCAGGGCGGAAATTGACCACGTGACGGGGAAGGGAGGGGGTTTGATGGATCACACGCAGCCGTTCCTGTTCGGAGGTTGGGCGGGCGAGCAGTTCGTCCCAGGCGATGGCCCCGGCAGTGATCTTGCCGAAGAGCACCCAGACAATGGTGTTTTCGTTGGCATTGGTAAACTGATAGCCGATCTGTCCGGGATTGGCCTGCGCTTTGAGTCGCGAGGCGGGCACAGGTTCGAGACCCGATTCGGCGAGGGCAATACGGGGCAAGAGATATCCGCTTGTGGAGTTGGGATCCTTGAAACCGATGACCTCCCCCTCCAGGTCGCTCAAGGTCTGGATCGGACTTTCGTTGCGCACGAAGATCAGGGATTCGTACTCCGGAATGTTGTGTTTCCAGCGCCTCAGGACCATTTCCGCGCCGCTCATGCGATTGACACCCAGGGAGGAGAGCGGGCTGTCGATGTAGATGTCCACCTCCCCCAGCTTGATCATCTCGGCCATGTGACGAATATCCCGGGCGATGATGACCCGGCCTTCGTCAAAACGGGGTGGGGCGATGCGACTTGCCAGATATTGGGCGATGGGGGTGTATTGACGAATCTCCTTGACCGGTGTATTGCTGATGGTGCCGATGGTCAACGTGGCCGCCAGGGCGGATGGGACCAGCGATGGCAGGAGCCACGTGAGGAGAGTCATCATCCGGATCCACCATCCGGTGGAAGGCCGATGAGTCTGGTAAATATGACGCAGCCTTGCTGTCACACCGGGAGCAATGGTAGCTTGATCCTCCGACACGATCCATGACGCAGGTATGGAAGTCATCTGCATCTGGTCGGAATGTTTACGAGACTGGGGTGACGGATTCGCAAGGCAAGCATCCGGCATGGCATGGCATGAAGCATGCGTATCCTGGCCCCGTCGTATCATCCACTCTGGAAAGACCGTCAAAAGGGGTATCTCCCTGGAAGTCGGCCCTTTGGAATCGAGTGCTCAATGGACCGTTTCGCTCGTCTGTTCACATTGCAGTTCCAACTGGGAGAGCCGGCCAGCCGGAATCCCCAAATGATCCGGGAGGAGCAGTGGCGCGTTATCGATCGCACCATCGTACTGTTCGGTCCTCCGGCCATTGTCAATCATGCCTGGTCGCAGGGGATGATGGATCTTTTGTTCACCGAGGAGAGTGACAGCCGCGAGGCGTTGCTGGATTGAACCCCGCTCATTCGTGAAACGCCCGAAGAGAGGCCTGCGAATAGGGTGGTAGGTTCACCCACCTGGCAGGGGATCAAAATCCAGCGAGTCTCCTTTAGCCCTGTTGTCCAAGGGGATAGTTCGGCATGTCCCCCGGCCATGCCGAAGCGAAGGATGGTTTCATGCCGGACGGATCGTCAAGGTGACAGGCCGTCACCAACTTGGCATCGGCATTCCGCCACCCTTGGGATCGCAGGTCACGCCCTGATAGTGGCGTTCCAGACCATGATAGTAATCCAGGCAGTTTTGACGCATGTAACCCGATTTCGGACACTGGTTCAGACCGTCCTCGACCATGCGTTTTCCCCAGGCGAGCCGATCCAGACAGGCGCGGCGCCATTGACCGGCGGGTGAGTTGTCCGGCGGTGTTTGGGCTTTGGCCGGACTGGTTGGTGCCGGAGCCGCCACGACGGGAGCGGCAACTACCGGAGCCGGAGCCGCCACGACGGGAGCGGGAGCGGGAACTACCGGAGCCGGAGCCGCCACGACGGGAGCGGGAACTACCGGAGCCGGAGCCGCCACGACGGGAGCCGCAACTACCGGAGCCGGGGTCGCCACGGCGGGAGCCGGAGCCGCAACTACCG
>JADFZD010000013.1 GCA_015232705.1 Magnetococcales bacterium
AAAAACAGCCTGATGAAGACAGGTTGAGGCTAGACGACCGATTTGTGGCCTTGTCGAGCCATTCGGCAACAGGCTCTTGGATACCGAGGGTTTCTGGAATGAACTGGTTGATTTGTTCGAACAGGGCGATCTTCCCGCCATCTTTCATTTTGCCGGGCATGGCAAGGAGGATGGTTCTGCCCTGATTTTTAAGGGAGAGAAGGGTGAGCCCAGAGAAATCCAGGCCCAACAACTGGCGAGTTTGCTGGCCAAGGCGGATCGGCGTAACCAGAGGGTACGGTTTGTTTTTCTCAATGCCTGCCACAGTGCCAATAACGGCAAAAAACAACTGCAACCCTTTGGGGGTATTGGCCGGCAACTGACCGCCAGTGGCATTCCCATGGTGGCAGCCTTGTTGGCCCCGGTGGAAGATGGGGAGGCGCGGGAGTTGGCAGAGGCGTTCTATCAGCGGGTTGGCGAGGGACAACCCCTTGATGTAGCCCTGCAGGCCACCCGGCGTAATGCTTTCCTGCGGGAATGGCAAGGCATCGCCTGGGCTTTTCTCACCTTTACGGCTGCCGGGTCGCCCACGCCGGTTTGGATCGCAGCCCAGGGTAGTGGCAAACGAGAGCCTTCCGCGCCTTTCCTGCGCTTTGGATTTCGGGAGCAGTGGGAGCGGCTGGAGCGTTTTCTCTATCGACTTTCACCCATGGTGGTGGTGGTCAATGGGGAGCGCCATGCTGGCCACCGCCATGTGCTGGAACGCTTCCAGTTCGAGTTGGAACATTATCCTGGAAAAACTCGTTTTCTGCATGTCAGAACACTGGGTCTTTCAGCCAAGATTGGTGAACCCACCCTGGCCAGGGCGCACTTGATTGGTGCTATTGCGCGGGCCTTCGATCTGACTGACAGTGGCTCGGAAACCCAGATCATCCACACGATTGCCAAGGCTATGGAAAAGGAGTGTGTCAAGAACACCGTTCTGGTGGTGGACCTGGTAGAGGTGCTGGAACTGGTGAACCCTGCCTGGAGTGATGCTTTGCTTCTTCTGATCGAAAAGGTCTGGGTGGAGGTCGTGGGACAGGCTGCAAGAAGCGGAGCCGACCTGCCGGTTTATCTGCTGATTTCCGTGGCTTGGCCACCAAAACCAAACACCGACAACCCCAAGGCAAAGGCTATCCAGAATGCCCGAGTAATCGGCAAGAAAGCCATTGCCACCTTGAGCAGCTTCAGAGGATTTGGTCATGGCATAAAGCTTGAAGTTCTTCCTGAACTAAAATCGATCGAAACAGAATATGTAGCCACCTTCCTTGAAGATGCTCTGGATATGACTCAAGACGAAGCAGAGCAACAAGCATCCTCGATCGTTCATGTGAATGACAATGAAAGCATTTTAAGGAAAATCAAAACATTACTCTACGAAAGGCTCTCCCCATGAATACTCATGTATTGCCTCCCTTCGACATCTATCACGGCGATGGCGAACCCCATGGGGATCGGGCTGCCAAGCTTCCGACGGAACCCGTGCTCTTTCAGGAGGCGGGTCGTTATCTGGCAGACCCGGAGTTGCGCGACGCGGTCAACATCGCCTTGGCCACAGGTCAGCCTCTGTTGCTGACCGGCGAACCGGGTTGCGGCAAAACCCGTCTGGCATGGAGCGTGGCTCATGAACTGGCGCTGGGGGAACCCTTGACCTTCTACACCCGCTCCCAGTCCCAGGCACGGGATCTGCTTTATGGTTACGACGCGGTGCGCCGTTTTTACGATATTCAAATCCAGGATCCCCGTTCCAAGGATGCGGCCAATTATGTGGAGTACGGCCCCCTGGGCCAAGCCATCCGTTCGTCCAGCCGACGGTTGGTGCTCATTGATGAAATCGACAAAGCACCCCGGGATTTTCCCAATGATCTGCTCAACGAACTGGATCGCATGGTGTTCCAGGTGCCCGAACTGCCAGAGGAGCAACGCACCCTGCGGGCCAATATCCGGCCAGTGGTGATCATCACCAGCAACACCGAGAGGCAGTTGCCTCTGCCCTTTCTGCGCCGTTGTGTCTTCTGTCACATTCCCTTTCCCACCCGTGAAAAACTGACCCGCATCATTCACGAGCGGCTTGGGCCGATGAATTTGGATGGTGCTTTGGTGGAAGCGGCCATCGACCGTTTTCAACAGGTGCGAAGAATCGATCGGCTGACGAAAAAACCGGCTACTGGCGAACTGCTGGCTTGGCTGGTGGCTCTCAACATCCAGGGGATGCTGCCGGCCACCCTATTTGATTGTCGTATGACCGACCTGCCTTTGTTGCCAGCATTGCTCAAGGACCGCGATGACTTCGCCTATCTTGCCGAAGCCCGTTGTTGATCCGCTGGCCAATCTGCTCCATGCCCTGTATCACCGTGGCATGACCATCGGACCTGACGATGCCAAACGGGTGGCTCTGGTATTCCGCCATAGCGCCGACTGGTCCCGTACCCGGCGGGTGCAGGCCCTGCAGGCCCTGCTGGGCCGCAGTGATGAGGAGAGACAACTCATCGCCGAACTGGCGCCCAGTCTGTTTGTGAACGGATCAGAGAAAACTTCAGAGGATGCGATGCCGCATCCTTCCTCTTCCTCTGATACTCCCCCCCAACCCCGGCAACAGAAAATCGGTCCGGCGGTTTCCATGCCGAGCATGCATCCAAGAACTTCTTTAAGGCCAAAAATATGGCTCGTGGTGGGGTGTTTGCTGGCCGGCGTGGCAATCCTTCTCTCCTGGTATCAACCTGACTGGAGATCGGTTCCGGTTGAGCAACCGGTTTCCGAACAACAGTCGGAACAGGACACAAAGACCGTTTCAATCTCAACAAACACAGAGGACAAAGCGATTACTCTCTGTCCCGTCATCCCAACGCCGGAGTGGCTCCGCCAGATCGTGGCAGGGATGGCGGCGATGCTGTTGCTGCCTGTGGTGCGGCTGTTCTGGCGCACTCGGCGGTTGGAACGGCAACAACACAATCTGAAACAGCTCTCCATTTCCGAAGAGGCCCGCTGTTGGCAGGCGATACCCCCGGCAGAGGTGCTCTCACCATGGATCCCCGCAGCATCTTTGAGGGATGCCGCATTTTTCATGAACTCCCCCTCCCTGGAGAGAACCGGTGAGGAGGTAAACCTGCCCCGCAGCGTGGAAGAAACCTTGCGCCGGGCAGGGCTGCCCACCCTGGTCTTCCGCAAGAAAAAACAACAAAAGCCCGTCTGTTTCATCGAGGATGTCGCCCCCACCATGGCCGCCTGGCCAGGAATGGGCCGCGCAATCGTCAACGCTCTGGAGCGACAGGGTTCGGTGGTGTGGCATTGGTTCATGGATGGCACGCCGGAACGGGTCTCCCGTCATCCAAACTTGCACGCCGCATGCTCCCTGGAGCAGGCCCTGACAGGTCAGGAGGCATGCACGCTCATTCTCTACGGCAATGCCGCTACCCTGGATCAGCGCTCGCGAATCAGCTCCTGGCCGTGGCTTGCTCGCCTTGACCAGGCACTGTGGCTTCATCCCGCGCCTCAGGCCTTGTGGGGCCGGGCTGCCAGGATACTCTCCTCCCGCTTGCGTCTGGTCTCTTTGGCGGAAAAAGGCCTGGACCGGCTGGGGGAAATACCCGGCGTCCGCCCCCTGATGCCACTTTGGCACCCTCCCCAGGGAGACAGTCGGGGGGACCGGCAGCGACTTTCTCTCTTGCGTACCCTGCTTGGGGAGGGGGCCTGGCGTTGGCTGGTGGCTGGCGCCCTACTCAACCGGGTAGGGCTGCTGCACGTGCGTACCTGGAGAGGCATGGCTGGCTTGGCGTTCCTGCGGGTGGAGGCAGCGGTCATGGAGCGGGTTCTAGCCCTGCCCGAGGTGACCCTTCTGCCCGATGGATGGCTGATTCTGGACCGGCAATTGGGAGAGACGTTGTTGCAGGATGCGAAAGAACGGGATGCGGATCTATTGTCTGATTGTGTGGCTTGGAACGCGCAGTGGGTGGCAACCCAAATTCTCAGCCTGCCGGCCAACAGTCTGGCCCGGGCAGAGGCCCGGATAACCCATGCCCGATTGCTGGCTCTGGACGCCCGACGCGCGCACGACAGCCAGAAAGCGATTGACGCACTGGTCCGTGAGGGGCTGGGGCGTTGGCTGGTGAGTCGTGCCATCCCGGAGGAGCAAGACTCCTGGCCAGTATCGATTGCCACGGCCTCAAACCCGGCCACTCCCGACCAGTTACGGCTGGCGTTCTCCTCTCTGCTGGTCAGCCTGATGTTAGCTGATTTGGCCCTGGATGGCCGTTGGCTGCATGAACGCAGCAAACCTGACCAGCCGCGTTTTGAACTCCAGGGGGAAGCCATTCTCGCCCCGGACTCTCCCCTGCGTTTCTGTGACCGCCACCAGTTGCAAAAGAAGGTCACGATTCGTCTGGGCGACCGGAAGCGGGAACTGACCGCAGAACCGGATCCGGGAAATGCCCAGGTGTGGACTCTGACCTGGGACACTCAATTCCTGGCTGGCCATACAACCTCGGCAATGAGCCTTCCCCTGTTTTGGTCCTATCCTGGCATGGCTGAGATCTCTGGACCAAACATTGAGTTGAAACCCTATCGGAGCCATTTAGCTACCAAAATTATCCCGATATTTCAATCCACAGCAAATCCAACGGCAATGAGCGAATTGACCACGAACATGGTGTTTGTTTTTGTTCCAGGTGGCATGTTCCGTATGAACCCACCGATAGATAAGCAAGAACGAGATAGCCATGAAGGCCCTCTGGAAGGGTTCCGTGTCGAAGATTTCTGGCTAGGGAAGTACGAAGTGACGCAAGAGCAATGGCGCGTGCTGATGGGGAACAATCCCTCCAACTACAAGGAATGTGGTGCTTCGTGTCCTGTGGAGATGGTCTCTTGGCATGACGCTCAAAATTTCGTTCATAAAATGAATCAGAAGCGTGATGGTTGCACCTATCGATTGCCGACAGAGGCCGAATGGGAGTATGCGTGTCGGTCTGGTGGCAAGCCGGAGAAACATTGCGGTGGGAACGATCTGGATGCCATGGCGTGGTATGTTGGAAACAGTGGGAAAACGATCCATCCGGTTGGTCAGAAGGCGGCGAATGGCTTGGGAATACATGATATGAGTGGAAATGTATGGGAATGGACCAGTTCGGATTGGGGAACATACGATGATAGCGGAAAAAATCATACCAAAGCCAGTAGCGGAGGCTCCCTTCGGGTCGCTCGGGGCGGCAGCTACTATGGCGGACCGGACACAGTCAACTCCACCGCTCGCGACATCGGCACCCCGGATATTCGCAACATGAACCTGGGCTTCCGCCTCGCCGGCAGTTGTCCATAGTGTGTTGGTTCAGCGGGACATAGCGTTTTTGAAGATTTTCATTGGCTATAGATTTCCCGTTGCTTTGCTCGACCCCTTCATCCTTCCGTTGGCATGCCTTACGAACTGGAAGCGGGGGGCATAATCCAATTTTTCTGGGCAATCGTCCAAACTGAACTTCGCTCCATGCAACTTCAAGTGCCCTCTGAATCCGCTCTTTAACCATCCCGCGACACCAAAGAGCGAATGGACATTTTAAACCGCACCCATCACGGGATACGTCGTTTTCCAACAGGCCACGTGCAAGATGTGGGAGTCGTTTCCAAAAAACGGAAACGACTCCCACGAAGGTGGCGCGCAGCGCATTTTACGCAAAAGACGCGAAAAATGCTTCTTTTGAAGAGCGCCCTAAAGTCAAAATCAAAACCCTGGGAGACGAATCTCCCAGACCATATCTTTGATTTTACCAGTAAAAACGACACATTCCAAGCTGGGTGCGGATTAATTGGAGCAGGTTCGTCTCCACCATCGTTTTGTACAGCCATTAGAGCTGTGCTCCCTTCCGCTTTGACTTCGTAGCCAGGCACCTTACGAGCGCGCAACACAGCCAAACCGCCTTCGCGATCACAGGCGATCCATGCGCAGATATGTCCACGAGTGAACCCCAGGGCTTGGATCCCCGTCTCCGGTGATTCCCCGGTTGCAACCTGACGCAGCGCTTGGATTCGGATGTCTTTCAGGACTGGGCGGTTCAAGAGGCGCCCATCTCGTCTGTCCATGCGGACAGTAAACCACATGTTCGGCAATCAATACACGAATTGGTAATCTGCGGAATCCATTCAGCAACAGTTCATCTTTAGCCTGATATAATGGCCATATTAAACCTTTCCCCCTTATCGTGGAGATCCACCACTATGCGCGCACCTCTCCTTTTCACCTGCCTGCTCCTAGCCCTGGCCATTGGCGTCAGCACGGAAGGGTGGGCCGCCGAGTCTCGTCAGCACGACCACCCAACCGAAACCCTCTCCCTGGACCACGGAAAAAAATGGTCGGTAGATGACCCCCTACGCCAGAGCATGGACGCAATTCGCTCCTCAACGGTCCGCGCCTTCACACTCCCCCAGAAGGATACTCTTGGACACTTGGCCAAGACCATCCAGATGGAGACGGACAACATCATCCGCCAATGCCGATTGCCCCCAACCGCCGATGCCACTCTTCACGTCTTCCTGGCTAAACTCCTGGAACACGGACCGAAACTCACCTTTGCCTCCTCTCCTGGCGAGAGCAAACAAAACCTTATGGCAATCGTCGAAACCCTCAACCATTACGGTCACTATTTCGACCATCCCGACTGGCGTGACATTCGCTGACCCATCGCCTGAGGACCCTGCCATGACCACACTGGAACTCTTCCTCTACATCCTGCTCGGCATACTTCTCCAGGTATTAATCCTGGTTCTGTCCGCCTTTCATCGCCACTGGCAGCACTACCAGATCCTGTGCAAGCAGACGGTCGACATCAAACCACTCCCCATAGCAATGGAAAAAACCACCACCCCCGCTTGGGAAGGATTTCGCCCATTCCGGGTGATGCGCAAGATCTACGAAAACTCAGACCGCACCATTTGCTCCTTCAACCTCCAACCCGAAGACAAGAACCCCCTGACCGAGTTCGAACCCGGCCAATATCTCACCTTCCAGATTCCCACAATCGACCGGCCCCTCCTGCGCTGCTACTCCCTCTCCGACCGGCCTGGCCTCGACCACTATCGTGTCACCATCAAACGACTCCCTGATGGCCGGGGATCCAACCACTTTCACCAGCATGTGCACGAAGGGGATATCGTGCAGGTCAAGGCCCCTGCTGGCCACTTTTTCCTGGAATCGGGAAACCACCCGGTGGTCCTCATCGCCGGCGGCATCGGCATCACCCCGATGATTGCCATGCTCAATACCGCCCTGGATCAAAAACAGCCCCGTGAAATTCGCCTCTTCTACGGCGTGCGCAACTCCGGTGAACAGGCCATGAAGGCGCACCTGGAAATTCTGGCCCAACGCCACCCCAATTTCCATCTCCACGTCTGCTACAGCAAACCCCTGGCCCAAGATCTCCTGGGACGAGACTATCACCATCCCGGCCATGTGGACATCACCCTGCTGCGCCTCACCTTGCCCCTGCGCCCCTATCACTTTTATGTCTGCGGCCCGGCGGCCATGATGGCAAGCCTGCTGCCCGCCATGGATGCGTGGGGCATCCCACCCGACCGCATCCACCAAGAGAATTTCGGTCCTGCCTCCCTGGCCAAACCCGTGCCAGCCAAACCCGTGGTGGAGACCGGCCCAACTCCATTGATTACCTTCCAGAATTCGAACAAAACCCTCCCCTGGGACGCATCTTGCGACTCCCTGTTGAGCTTTGCGGAAAATAACCGTATCCCCATGGATTCTGGTTGCCGCGCCGGGGCCTGCGGCACATGCCAGACCGTCATCGCCTCCGGGGAGGTGGATTACGACCAACCGCCGAAATTTTCCACCTCCCCCGGCTCCTGCCTGCCGTGCATTTGCCGACCAAAACGTGATCTCACTCTGCTGGCATGAGGAATACCATGGAACCATCGCTCTGGCGCAAAGAATTGGCGCCATTCTTCAGGCTCTTTCTCTTCCTGTTCCTGGCTACCCTGCTGGGAGACTTTATCCTCCATCAATTCAATCTGATCTGGGTGGGACGTTATCTGGGCATTCCGGGCACCTTGTTGATTATCGCTTCTCTCTTATATTCTCTTCGAAAAAGAAAGGTAATCAATAATGGCAATCCTAAAATATTACTTAAACTTCACGAAATTTTAACCTGGATGGGGGCGTTGATGGTGATGATCCATGCCGGGATCCATTTCAACGCCATTCTCCCCTGGTTGGCGGTGATGGGCATGCTGATCAACGTGGTGAGCGGCATGGTTGGTCGCTACTTGCTGGACCGCTCCCGCCGCCATCTTGCCACCATGGAGGAAAAATACCGCATGCACGGCATGTCCCGTCCCGAGGTGGAGATGGAACTCTTCTGGGATTCGATGACCTATGACACCATGACCAAATGGCGGACCATCCACTTCCCCATCTCCTTCGTCTTCGCCGCCCTGGCCCTGGGGCATATCCTCAGCATCTTTCTGTTCTGGGAATGGTCATGAACGCCATGGTCAAAATCATCCTCCTGCTCAACCTGCTCTTCATCATGGCGTTGGCCTTCTTCCTCCCCAACCTGATGATCGCCCCCGGCAAACTCATCGAAGGTCATCGTGCCTTGGATCAGGACTGTTTCGCCTGCCACAACCCTCTTTCTGGCGCGACCTCAGCCAAGTGCATCGCCTGCCACAAGGTGACTGATATCGGTCTGCGCACCACCAAGGGAGTGCCTCTTGCCGTGCAAAAGACCAAAACACCGTTTCATCAAAAATTGCAGAACCAAGACTGCGTGGCCTGTCACAGTGACCACAAGGGCGTAGCCAAATACAGGGGCCGCCTGCATTTTTCCCATAATCTGCTGGAGACCGCCGATCGTGCCCGCTGCCAAGCCTGCCATGCCAAACCCTCGGATCGTCTGCACGCCGCAATCTCCGGCCAATGCACCCAGTGCCACGGCACCGAGTCCTGGAAGGCCAGCGCCATTAACCACGACAAACTGTTCCTCCTGGACCGCAACCACAACGTTCGCTGCACCGATTGTCACACCGACGGCAACTACAAGCAATACACCTGCTACAGCTGCCACGAACACTCCCCGGCGAAAATCCGCCACGAACATGTCAAGGAGGGCATCAACCCGTTCGACAAATGCGTCTCCTGCCATCGCAACGCCAACGAGGATGATGCCAAACGACTCTGGCGCTCCCAGGGAGGAAAAGAGGAGAAGCACAAGGACAGTCATCGGAAAAAGCATGATGATTGAACGGACGACTTCTGATGGCACTGATTCTCTGGGATGCAGGAGAACGGTTGTTGCAAGAGGGGCTGGCCGTGCACTGCGATGGTGGCGCGAAAAACGGATGGTGTCGAACATCGTGCCCCATCGGTTAGTTATTGCAAGGCACACCTCTTGCTTCCAGGCATGGCGCAACCGTCATCTTGACGATTTCGAACCGAATCAACACCGATCCAAGGAGCCTAGCCATGCCACAACCGCAGACCGCCAAAGCCACTCCCTCCAACTACCAGGGGATCGCCGGAGATGTCCTCCTGCAATATTTCGAACGGATCGAGCGTCTGGAAGAAGAAAAAATGGGAATCGCCGAAGATGTCAAGGCGGTCTTCCTGGACGCCAAGAGCAACGGCTTTGACATCAAGATCATGCGGGAGATCCTGAAAATGCGGAAAATGGAGCGTGAGGCCCTGGAGGAACAGGAGAACATGGTGGATCTGTACCGTCAGGCCATCGGCATGCATTGAGTCGATTTCTCCGGTTGGGACCGGATGCCCACAATGCAAGCATCCGTTCCCACACGTTTCAACCGAACCGAAAGGCGGACAAGGTGGTCTCCATGACCCGATCCGAGAAGACCCGTCTGCCGGAATCCATGCCCGCCGCACCAGCCACCAGCATCAAAGGCAGCAGATGCTCATCGGCGCGTGACGGATGGCAGAGGCTGGCTGCGGGAGCCTGTTCCCACTGTATCAACCTCTGGTCGCGTATCTCTTGATCCGCCTCGACCGCAGCGGTCAGCCAGTGATCGAACGTATCCGAGATTGGCCCGAACCTGGGATCACCATAGCCGCGCATGTTGTGAAAACTCATACCGCTGCCCACAATCGCCACCCCCTCGTCACGCAACGGCACCAAGGCGCGTCCCGCCTCCAGATGCGCCTGCGGGTCCAAACCGGCCAGAAGGGAGAGTTGCACCACCGGAATATCCGCCTCCGGAAAAATCACCTTCAAGGGAATGAACATCCCGTGATCAAAGCCGCGCGTCGGGTGCAGGTTGGCCGGGATTCCGGCCCGATTCAGCAGTTCCTTCAACCGTTGGGCCAACCAGGGAGCGCCGGCAACCGGGTAGCGCAGTTGGTAGGTGTGGGGCGGAAAGCCGTAATAGTCGTAGATCAACTCCGGCTTCTCGCCGCTACCCATGCCGAAGGTGGGTTCGATCCAGTGGGCCGACACGCAGACGATGGCCTGCGGGCGCTGAGGCAGTTGCGCCGAGATCCCCTGGAGAAACCGTTGCATGGCATGCCAGGCATCCGGCGGATTCCAATCCATAAAAAAACAGGGACCACCCCCATGCGGGATGTACCAGACCGGCTGGCGGGTCGCGGAAGAGTCGCGGTGTGACGGTTCGGGTGTGCTCATGGTGATCTCCTGTTCTTCAGGCCAGATCGAACAACAGAATCTCGGCAGGGCCGCAACCCACGGTCTGCACCTCTTTCTCATGGCTCAAAGAAACGCCATCCCCGGCGAAAAGCCGCATCCCCTGGATCATCACCTCCCCGGAGACCACCTGCACCCAGGCATGACGACCGGGTGCCAACGGATGCGCTGCTGTCTCGCCCGAATCCAAAATCAACCCGTACAGACGCACATCCTGGTGAATGGTCAAGGCGCGGTCTTCCCCATCCGGCGAGGCGAGCACTTGAAAAATGCCACGCCGCTCCTCCCTGGGGAAATTCTGCTGCTGATAACCCGGCGGCAACCCCTTTCGGTCAGGCAGGATCCAGATTTGCAAGAAATGCGTCGGTTCGGTGGCCGAGGGATTGTGCTCGCTGTGCCGAATACCGGATCCGGCGGTCATGCGCTGCACCTCCCCGGCTTGCAAAACCGACTCCGCGCCGGTGCTGTCCCGATGCCGCAAGGCGCCTTGGATCAGGAAGGAGATCACCTCCATATCCCGATGACCGTGCATCTCGAAGCCGGTGTCAGGCTGTACGATATCCTCGTTGATCACCCGCAAAGCGCGAAATCCCATGTGATTCGGGTCGTAATAATCGGCGAAAGAGAAGCTGTGGCGGGTCGAAAGCCAGCCATGATCGGCGGCTCCTCGCTCCTGGGCGTAACGTATGGTGATCATGCAGGTCTCTCCCGGGCGTTTGAGTGAATCGCGGTATTGATGGAAGAAAGTCTACCGAATTGCGATATGGGGCGACAATCCTGTTTTTCAAGCAAACACTGTTTACGAATTGGAAACGATCAGCGGGCAGGCAGGCTCCCGCGCTCCCAGGAGCGTACCTCTCCGGGCACGATCCGAAAGAGCGGATGGCTTCCGGGATGGTGATCTCCCGCCACTTCGCCAGGGACTCTGGATCGCGCGTCGCCAGTTTGCTGTGCAGATGCTGCCATTCGTACAGCAACTGTCCTTGCGTCTCTTCCAGTCCGGCAATCCCAAAAGGAGCGGGCCGTGCGTGCCAAGGAGATGGTGCGCGACCTGTTGCGCACCTCCGGACACATCGCCTTGAAAGATGTGGGGCGGGACAAATATTTCCGCATCGTGGCCAGAGTGGTGGCCGACGGGGTGGATGTGGGAGAGAGGTTGCTGCAAGAGGGGCTGGCCGTACCCTACGAAGGTGGCGCGAAGAGCGGATGGTGTCGGATGGAGCGACCTCCCTGGTTTGTTATTGCAAGGCACACCTCTTGCTACCAGGCATGACGCAACCGTCATCTTGACGATTTCGAACCGGATTCAACACCGATCCAAGGAGCCAAGCCATGCCACAACCGCAGACCGCCAAAGCCAATCCTTCCAATTACCAGGGGATCGCCGGAGATGTCCTTCTGCAATACTTCGAGCGGATCGAACGCCTGGAAGAGGAAAAGATGGGGATCGCCGAAGATGTCAAGGCAGTATTCCTGGACGCCAAAAGCAATGGCTTCGACGTCAAGATCATGCGGGAGATCCTAAAAATGCGGAAAATGGAACGTGAGGCCCTGGAGGAGCAGGAGAACATGGTGGATCTGTACCGTCAGGCCATCGGGATGCATTGAGTCGATTTTTCCGGTTGGGACCGGATGCCGATTGTGCATCCGGTCCCGCACGCTTTCTTGCTGCATGATGGAGTATCGCCATGGACCACGATCAAACGGTGACGGTGTGGCACAATCCTCAATGCGCCAAATCGCGCGAGGGTCTGAAACTGCTGGAGGAGAACGGCCTGACACCGCGTGTCGTGCGGTATCTCGATACCCCGCCTACTGCGGAAGAACTGGATCGGGTGCTGACCGCGCTTGGCATGGAACCTCGTCAATTGATGCGCACCAAGGAACCCCTCTACAAGGAATTCGGGCTGGCCGATCCGGCACTGAATCGCGTTCAACTCATCGCAGCCATGGTCGCCAACCCGCGTCTGATCGAACGTCCGGTTGTGATCATCGGCCAACGCGCGGTCCTGGGCAGGCCGCCGGAAAAGATCCTCACCCTTTTGTCGTGACGCAACCGGGAAGATCAAACCAGCTGAGGCGGGCTTACCTGCCGCGTTTGATGTTCTGAATCACCTCTTCCAGAGCCTGGAGAAAACGGGACCGGTCCTTGCCGCCGAAGGAAGGGCCTCCTCCCCGCATCTCCCCGGTATCGCGCAGATGGGCGTTGAGATCGCGCATGGCCAGGGCCATACCGATGCCATCCTCATCGAAGGGTTTTCCCGTGGGACCGACGACGCGAGCGCCCTTGGTCAGACAACGAGAGGCCAAAGGAATGTCCGCCGTGATGGCGATATCCCCCCGCTCAATGCGCTCCACGATCCAATCGTCCGCCTTGTCCAGCCCACCCGCCACCACCTGGATCTTCAGCAGGGGATGGCCAGGCAGGCGCATCCATTGGTTGCTGACCATATGAACGGTCACGTCATGACGTTCCGCCACCCGCATCACCTCGGCCTTTACCGGGCAGGCGTCGGCATCTACATAGATCATCATGTCGCATTCGCCAGGTTTGATCCGGTGCGCTCCCAGGTTTGTACCACACCCCCCACCAGGGTGAACAGGGGATGGGGCGTCGGCTCTGTGGTGGCGAGGAGCGTAACGTGGTGGGCTGGTCTAGGCAGAGCCGTTTTTTTCAAGTGGTGATCTCTTTCGTACAGGAGTTGGTCGGTGGTCTCCCGGATCATGACTTCCCAATTGGACGGGATGATGCGGACGGCTTCGAAGCGGTAGCCCAACCGGGTGCCACAACGCATCACTGCGGCATCAGCGCAAACACACCCCAGCCCAAGTATTCGCGAGTGTAAGCGGCGTAGCGCACGGGTTCTGATGTCAGTTTGGCCCGAACCTCTTGGGCGAACTCGTCGTCTGAATTGGCTTCAAGCCATCGGCGCATGGTGAGCCATTTGGCTGCCTCATATCTATCCCAGCCGTCTTGGTCAGCCAAAATCATTTCAACGACGTCGTAGCCAAGGTTACCGAAAGACGCAAGCAGTTCTGGAAGTATGAAAAAGTCGGAGATTGAGCTGGCAAGGCACCCTTTGGCAATATCTTCCGTTGGCGGTAACTGCCGCCAGTAGGGTTCTCCGATGAGGATGATCCCTCCGGGACGCAAGCTCCGCGCCAGAAGCTCGATAGTACCGACGACTCCCCCGGCGATCCAAGTGGCACCAACACAGGCTGCCACACTGACCTTCTCGTCAGAGACATAGCCCGCAGCATCGCCATGGATGAACTTGACTTGATCGTCTACGCCGAGTTCTTCAGCTCGGAGTTTCGCTTGATCGGTGAACAACCGGCTCATGTCGATACCAGTGCCGATGATGCCGTGATCGAGCGCCCAGGTGCAAAGCATCTCACCCGAACCGCTGCCGAGGTCGAGCACTTGGTCCCCCGCTTCCAGACGCAACGCATCGCCGAGAGTGGCGAGTTTTTCCGGTGTAATTGGGTTGTGGATGCGGTGAGCACTTTCAGTTACGTTGAATATTCGCGGGATGTCCACTGTGGAAAGTCTCCATTATATGTGTAAATAGACTCGGACAGCTTGATCGAACCATTCCTGAGATTCGCGATTAGTCTGGCTCTCTCCTGCGAAGGCGGTTTTCAGATTATCCTTGATTTTTATCTTCGGGCACCCTTTCTGGCCATGACAATGATCGTATTTTGACGGTATTGACCAGGTAAGAATAGCGGGTTGGCAGGTTCCCGCGCTCCCAGGAACGCACCTCCCCGGGCACGATCCGAAAAAGCGGATGGGCTTCCGGTATGGTGATCTCCCGCCACTTCGCCAGGGTATGTGGATCGCGCGTCGCCAGTTTGCTGCGCAGATGCTGCCATTCGTGCCGCAATTGTCCATGCGTCTCCTCAATCAGTCCTCCGGTGCCGGATGTCTGGGCGATGCGGGTCGGGTCGAAGCGGTACCCTCGTTCGTTGGCTTCTTGCAGCACACCGTACAAATAGGCGCCGACAGTCGCCATCGGATCCGGTTGCTCCCGAAAACGCTGCAGTTGCGGATGGTGCCGATAGCCGCGCGTCTCTCCTCGCAAGACCGCCTGGGCCAACAGCGACTCGCGCCACAGGGCGACCAGGCCTTTGGCGTCGAGGTATCGCGGGTGGAGGGTCCAGAGTCGCACGGGAAGGTTTACCTCAGGCAAAAGGATCGCCGCTCTGTTCGCGCGCACTGCCCCTCTGTGCGCCGGTTTCAGACCATGGCACTCACGATACCACAATTCACGCCGGTGCGAACGTGGCGCGACAGGGCGCCAAAGTTCATGCGGATCCAAACCTCCTGGGGTGGACGCTTTGGCACCGGACATTTTCCCCTGAATCGCTGTAACTGTTCACCACCCTGACTTACGAAAACCCCTTGACATTGGGTGGCACATTTTTTTGACACCGTACTATCCGCAGAGCAACGGGAAAATCGAGCGCTGGCATGGGACGATCAAGTCTGAGTGCATTCGTCCGCAAACGTCACTGACACTGGAAGATGCTCTGAGGATCGTGGGACAATATGTTGAGCATCACGCCACCAAAGTTTTATTGGCACGCCAGAAAGCCAGTTCCCGGCAGTCATCGGCAACGGCAACCAGTTGGGGTGACAGGCCAGTTGGTGCGACGCGCGCGTTGCGGATGGTCAGCAGGGAAGTCAGTTCCGGTACCTCCTGAACCAGTTCCTGCCTCAAGGTCTGCAATTTGGCCAATCCGGGTTCGTTGGCCAAAGCCGACAACACCGCGTGACCGGCCCGGTTTTTTGCATCGGGCAAACAGCTCTGCAACAAGGTCAACGCGCCGTCCCGATTCAAGAAGGCGCCTTCGGTCATCAACGGATCGGCCATGACCAGATTGAGTTCCGCATGGACCAAAGGACCACAGGAACCCACGGAAATGGCGATGACCTTGGCACCGTTCAAATGCGAAGTCTCCACCTGGGCGTTGATCAGAACCAGACAATCGACCGGGGTGGCGTTCTGCCATGGTTTGGCGCCAAGACGGGTCAGCAGCGCGACATTCGCTTCGCCGCGAATTTTGCCATGGGGCTTTTCGGGCTCCTGGCTGACCAGAGCCGAGGCATAATAAAAATCCGCTGCGAACTTGCGCGCCAGTCGCGCAGCCGCATAGCTCTCTTCGACCGTCAATTTGGCGGAGATCACGACCGCAATCTTGCCCCCTTGGGAAAGCAGAGACTGGGCAGCGGTCAAGGAACCGGGATCGTCATCATGCGTCTGAGCGGACAGCAGTCGATGCCTGAAACGGCCTTCCGCGCAAATGATCGCTCCGTTGACCGGATCGCCGTCTATGGAACGCACCTTGACCACACGTCCTTCCGCCACATGCACCTCCAGACCGCAACCACGGCTGCAATGGGTGCAGGTGGTTTGCGTCGTTTCCCAGATCCAGGGTCCGGCCTCTTTTCCAGTATTGGCCGAAAGTGTGCCCGTGGGACACAGATCGATGCACATGCCGCAAGCGTCGCATCCGGTCTCTTGCAGAGAATCCCCGAAGTTGGGACCGATCCGGGTGACGAATCCCCGATTGATGAAACTCAAGGCATGAATCTGTCTGACTTCGGAGCAGACCCGCACGCAGGAACCGCAGGTGATGCATTTGTCGGATTCGATGCGGATCAAGGGGTGGCGCGTATCAACGGGATAGTCCCGTTTGGTTCCGGCCAGACGTTTTTCCGAAGCCCCGTATTCGGTTGCGTAATGGCGCAAATCACAGTCGAACCGGGCGTTGCATCCACACTCGATGCAGCGGGTGGCTTCGGCCATGGCCTGCACCTGATCCAGTCCCACATTGATGGGCGCCCATCCCTCTCCGGCCAACCGTTTTTCAGGAGGATAGGTGAACTCCAGGGCGCGTTTTTTATGAATGTACCGGGGAGAGAAGTCGGCCATGTCCAAATCCTCCAGACGCCCCCTGGAGATGACATACGGCTGAACCAGTTTGACATTCGCGCCACGCAGATAAAGATCCATGGCCAGCGCGGCCCGGCGACCCTCTCCGACCGCACGAATCAGGATGTCGGGTCCAAAGGCGCAGTCGCCAGCGGCGAACACCCCCGGAATGTTGGTGGTCTGGGTTTTTTCATCATAGACAAACGTCTGCCAACGGGTGGTTTCCGGCTTTTCCGTTTCGTTGTCGATGCACGACAGGTCCGGATCCTGGCCGATCGCGGGAATGATCAGATCAAACCACAGATCCTCTTCACTGCCTTCCAACGGTACCGGACGGCGGCGTCCGGAGGAATCGGGCTCTCCCAACGTCATGGTGATGACCCTCAAGCCTTTGGCTTGACCGTTGTCTTCCAGCAGCACTTCGACCGGAGCGGTCAAAAAACGAAACTCCACGCCTTCTTCATGGGTTTCTTCCTGTTCGACGGGCAGAGCGGGCATTTCGGCTTGCGTGCGTCGATAGATCAAAGTCACCTCCGCGCCCAGACGACGGGCGACACGGGCACAGTCCATGGCCGTGTCGCCACCGCCAATGACCCCCACCCGTTTTCCAATCTCGATGGGTTCGTTGAGGACCACCTTGCGCAGAAAATCCACACCGCCCATCACACCCGGGACATCCTCGTTGGGGACGCGCATGGCCTTGGCCTTGTGCGCGCCGATGGCCAGCAGGATCGCGTCGAATCCTTGGGACTTGAGACCGGCAATCGTGAAATCCTGTCCCAGTCGTTGGTTGTAGTGAACCGTGACGCCCAGATCCAGAATGGCCCGAATCTCCCGATCCATGATGTCCCAGGGCATGCGGAACCGGGGAATGCCGTAACGGGCCATGCCACCCAAGGCGGGCAGTGCCTCGAAAATCTCCACCGCGTGTCCGGCCTGACGCAGGAAATGGGCTGCGGACAGACCCGCCGGACCCCCACCGATGATGGCGACCCGTTTGTGGGTATCCGGACCCGCCTGGGTCACGAAAGGCCCGTGGGTCAGATCGAACTCGGCGGAGAACCGTTTCAGAGGATTGATGGCCACGGGTTCATCCACCAGTCCGCGCCGGCATTGGGATTCACACGGATGGGGACAGATGCGGCCACAGACCACCGGCAGTGGATTGCGTGTTTTGATCAATCTGACCGCTGCCTCGAATTGGCCGTTGGCAATGTGGGCGATGTATCCCTGAATGTCGATTCCAGCCGGACAGGTGGCTTCGCACGGGGCGATGCAATCCCCGGCATGATCGGAAAGCAACAGATCCAAGCCCATGCGCCGACTGTTGACCACTTCGGGGCTGTCGGTATGGATGACCATACCGGGTGCGACCCGGGTGGAACAGGCGGGCAGCAGCCCTCTGGCTTTTTCCACCTCGACGACACACAGAAAACAGGAGGCAAAAGGTTTCAGGCGGTCATCGTGACAAAAGGTCGGAATGTGAATGCCTTGCCCGGCGGCCACTTCGCGGATGGTGGCATCGGCGCGGGCTTCGACGGATTGATTATTCAAGGTGATCGTTATTGTCTCGCTCATTTGGTATGGACTCCCGGTCAGGCCGCCAGAATGGCGTCGGGGTTGCAAACCTCCGCGCACATCCCGCAATTGATACAGATTTTTGGGTCGATGACCCAGGTATCCGGTTGTTTCAAGGTGCCGGTGATGGCCTTGACCGGACAATAACGTTCGCAAATGGAGCAGCCGGAACACTTGTCATTCTGAATGGTGTGGGTGATCAGTCCTTTGCACACCCCACCCGGGCAGCGTTTTTCCTGCACATGGGCGATGTATTCGTCGCGGAAATACTTGATTGTCGTCAGTACCGGATTGGCGGCGGTCTGACCCAAGCCGCACAGCGTGGCGGTCTGAATGCGACGCCCCAACTCTTCCAGCAGATCAATCTCTGCCATGGTTCCTTCACCCGCGCAGATCCGGGTGAGGATTTCTTTCATGCGCAACGTGCCGATGCGGCAGAAGGTGCATTTTCCGCACGATTCGTTTTCGGTGAACTCCAGAAAATAGCGGGCCAGATCAACCATGCAGGATTTGGAGTCCATGACCACCATGCCGCCCGATCCCATGATGGCCCCGGTGGCGTTGATGGCTTCGTATTCGATGGGGGTATCGAACAGACGCTCGGGAATGCACCCTCCGCTGGGGCCGCCCAACTGCACCGCCTTCAAGGGCCGGTTGGATGCGGACCCGCCGCCGATGTTTTCCAGGACATGGCGGATGCTTACCCCCATGGGGACTTCCACCAGGCCCCCACGGGCGATGGCTCCCGCCAGGGCGAACACCTTGGTGCCGGAACTTTTTTCCGTGCCGATGGACGCATAGGCGGCGCCTCCGTTCTGGATGATCCAGGGGAGATTGGCCAAGGTTTCCACATTGTTGATGATGGTGGGCTTTCCGAACAACCCGCTGATCGCCGGGAACGGGGGACGAATGCGCGGCATGCCCCGTTCGCCTTGAATCGAAGCCATCAGCGCGGTCTCTTCACCGCAGACGAAAGCCCCGGCCCCTTCCTTGATCTTGATGTCGAAATGCAAGTCCGAACCCAGGATATTGTGGCCGAGATATCCTGCCTGACGGGCATCCTGAATGGCTTGACCAAAATATTTGACCGCCAGGGGATATTCGGCGCGGATGTAGGCGTATCCTTTGGACGCTCCGATGGCATACGCCGCGATGAGCATTCCTTCCAGCACATTGTGTGGATCCCCTTCGAGCAAAGAGCGATCCATGAAGGCTCCGGGATCCCCTTCATCGCCATTGCAAACCAGATATTTGACCTCACCAGGGGCGTTGCGTGCAAATCCCCACTTGGTGGCCGTGGGAAACCCCGCACCGCCACGTCCGCGAATCTTGGCGATTTTCACTTCCTCGATGACCGCTTCCGGGGTCATTCCGCTGTGAATGATTTTCTTGATGGCCTCGTATCCTCCCCGGTCCAGATATTGCGCCATGGAGGTCGGATTCAATTGTCCCACATTGCGCAAGGCGATGCGGGTCTGGCGGGACAAATAGTGTCCCCCATCGCAATCCGGCGCTTCGCTGGAGCGAATCAGCAGCGTTGTTGGCAACGCGCCATCCCCCCGAAGGAACCGGATGATCTTGGGCAGATTCTTTTTGGTCAGGTTGCCCCATAAATAGCTCTTTCCTTGGTCGTTGACGGTCTCCACCATCACTTCGCGGTGACACATTCCCACGCAGCCAACGCTTTTGAACTGGGCATCGGGAAAACGTTTTTTCAGCAGTTCCGTCACTTCTGGGGCGCCGGCGGCAATGCCGCACGACCCTTCTCCAACGGTAATGGTCCATTGGGTGTTGCTCATGACCGGCACTCCTTGTTTGGCACCCTGACTTTATTGGTTCTCGGCATCTTGACCTGCCAGGATTTCGTTGTTCTCGCGGGCGTGTTTGAAGAGTTGACGCTGAGCGTCCGCCCCTTTGACATTCGGAAAGGCCTGCCCATCGATCACCATGACCGGCGCCAGGCTGCAACAACCGATGCACGCCACATTTTCCACGGTATAGGATCCATTGCTGGCGGTATCATGTTCCGGGTTGCTGATCCCCAGGGCGTGACGCAAGGAGGTGTTGAGCCGATCCGCGCCCTGAACGTGACAGGCAGTGCCATGACAAACCTTGATCATATGGCGTCCAACAGGCTTCAAACGGAATTGGGCGTAGAACGTGGCCACACCATACAATTGGCTGGCATTGATGCCGGTATGAACCACCACCAGATCCATTGCCTTGCGTGGCAGATAGCCATAATGTCTCTGAATAGCCTGTAAAATGGGAACGACTGCTGAAGAATCCGAGCCGATTGCTGTGATCCATTGATGTACAAGATTTGGATCAACGATGGCTTCCATGTTCTGAAGAGTCATGCGATCTCCTTTCTTCGGAATGTTTTGTCAGTTAAAAGAAAAATGTATCCATGTTTTTCAGGTAGACGCGGAAAACATGAGATGAAACCTGGTGTAATGGTGCGTATTGATTCTGTGTATTCTGTTTCCTTGTCTTGAATGAAAGCATGCAAAATTCCTGATTGTTACACGTTACAGTCGCACTGTGACACATTCATCATTCATCGGCAAGTCCGTTTCTGGATTGTATAGAAAAACTAGCATGAACTTTATATGTTTGATATATGTTTACATTATCTTTATACCATATTTGTAAAATATTTATGTGAAATTCGGGGAACATTTCAAACCTTGTGGTCGTGTTTCTTTATTGTTGTCTTGTTGTTGTCAGTTGTTGTTTTGAACAGTATGAAGCAATCATGAAATAATCATGTAGATAACTTATATAATACAAAATCCTTCGGGAAAAACGGCAGCCATTCGCGCGCGGACACTCTTCTCAATATTTGGCAGGGAGAGGGTGAAGCGTGGTCTCAACAGGGTGCAAACCGGTAACCAATGCCGGTTTCCGTCAGGATGTATCTTGGATTGGCAGGATTCTCTTCGATTTTTCGACGCAGACCAGCCATGAAGACCCGCAAATAATGAGGACGATCCATGTATCCTTCCCCCCAGATTTCACGCAGAATTTGGCGATGAGTCAACACACGTCCAACATTGGCGACCAGCAATGTCAAGATTCGATATTCAAGAGGGGTCAAGTGGATCGGTTTGTCTTTCAGGCTCACCAGACGCTGATTGATGTCGACGAGAAGATCCCCGAATCTGACAAGGCTTCTGTCTTCTTCCGCATCATTGGCTTTAGAGAGGGTACGACGCAAGATGGCGCGAATGCGTGCCTGCAACTCCAGAACCCCAAAAGGTTTTGTCAAATAATCGTCCGCTCCGGCATCCAGCGCCTCCACTTTTTGAACTTCTTCTGTACGGACAGACAAGACAAGAATCGGTGTTTCACATGTTTTTCTGAGTTCATGAATCACATCCACACCATCCCAATCCGGAAGACCAAGGTCCAGCACAATCAGTTCAGGATGACGTGTGGTGACTTCAGCCATTCCTTGTTGGGCCGTGTCCGCTTCCCAGACCTTGAATCCGAAGACACTCAACGCCATCGCCACATATCGGCGGACCAGCTTCTCGTCTTCGATCAATACGGCATTGCGCAACAACTCAGTCATCCATTTTCTCCATGTCAGGAATCACGAAAGGACACTCCGTGATGGGAAGGTGGAATTCAAATTTTGTTCCGCCTTCCGGGCGATTTTCAGCATAAATGGTTCCGGCGTGGGCTTCAATCACGGACCGCACGATGGCCAATCCCAAGCCGACCCCGCCCACACTGGGTTGTGAGCTGCCGCGCACGAACTTTGCAAAGATGGCCTCTTCCTGACCGGGAGGCAATCCCGGGCCATTATCCATGACCAGCACAACCACCTGTTGGCCGTCCACATGCGCCTCGATTTCAATGCGACTTCCAATCGGCGTGTGGCGTGTGGTGTTTTCCAACAGATTACAAAAAACACGTTCGATCAACATGCCGTCCATTTCCAACAAAGGCAAGTCTTCCGCAAT
>JADFZD010000140.1 GCA_015232705.1 Magnetococcales bacterium
ATCGTGAATCTCGATGGCTGTCCGGCCCTCGACCCCAAACTCGATCGCCTGATCCCCCCCTTGCGCCGGCTCGGATCCTCCCTGCGCTCCCGAGACGCCCTCACCGCATGCGAACTGGTCGCCGGCGACCACGAAACCGGGATCATCATCGCGCTATCCCGAATCCCACCGACAGCCGATAAGGAGTCCATGCGCGCGTTCGCTCACGAACAAAAGATCCAGCAACTCTGGATTCGCGTCGGACATGCCGCACCCATCCCGGTGTCGCGTCGGGAACCTCTGACCTATCAGGTCGCAGGCCGGACGATCCGTTTCGAACCGGACGATTTCGTCCAGGGCCACGCCGCCCAGAACGAACGACTGGTGGCCCTGGCTCTCGAATGGACCGGCAGCGGGACACGGGCGTGGGATCTCTTTTGCGGGGTGGGTAACTTTACCGTGCCCCTGGCAGGACGGTTCGAGACCATCCTGGCCGCCGATCTGCTCCCCGGCTCCCTGCGCCGGACCGTCGAAAACGGTCGTCTGGCAGGCATGGGCGAACAGATCGAAACCCGACGCGTGGATCTGTTTCGCGATGAGGGGGTAGCCTCCCTCCCCTGGGCCGATTCCGCCCCGGAGGTGATTCTGCTCGACCCGCCACGCAACGGCGCCGAAAGCCTTTGCCGTCGGGCCGCCGTGACGAAACCGGCACGATTGGTGTATATCTCCTGTGATCCGGCTACTTTTGCACGCGATGCGGCCACCCTGATCGCCGGCGGCTACACCCTGGAACAGGTACGCCCCATCGACCTGTTTCCGCACACCCGGCATGTGGAGCTGATCGCCCGCTTCACATACCAGACAGATGAGCGAGCATTCATGTGAGAATAATATTTTACACTATGAATATTTTTTGATAGAATCATAGTCAATACCAATATGAATATATCTGAAAGAAATTTGGCAACGGGGATGGGACCATGACCGATCTTCCAGGCAAACGCGCGATGCTGGAAAAACAGGCGCAACGCGCTCAACAGGCCAAGACTGCCGAGGAGGAGCAGAAAACAGCGCGTGCCGCTCAGGCCACCGGACAAAAGGTCGAGGGCGCTCCGCCCACGCCTGCGCAGATGGAGGCCATGCAAAACCAACTGCAGAGCGAGGAGAACGTCGTTCTGGCCGGCAAGCTGGAACAGCAACGCAAAAAACGCGAGCAGGAGTTGCAGCGCGGCAAGCCCAAGACCATCGAAAAGATCAATGTCGAGGATCTGAAGTTCACCCGCGAGGAGCGCAAGGTCGAGCTGCCGGAGCGTATCCGCAAACTGCCCAAGGATCATCCGGTGCGGCAGATGTACGAGAAGGGGTTCAAGCAGAAAGGGATCTCACTGCCCAATGCGGCCTATGCCGTGGACGCCGATGACTCCCTGGACATCAAGGACACGATGCAGACGGTGGTCAAGCCGGCAATCGTCATTGTGGTGATCATCCTGCTGTTCGTCGGCATGTGGAAAGGGGCGCAGAACTATCAGAGCGGCACTGAAGAGACCCGCCATGAGATCATGGCGTTGTTGCACGAAAAACACTACACACCGGATCATCCCCGGTTGAAAAAGGAGTTTCGCGAACTCTACTGGAGCAACTGGATGCCGGATCTGCGCAAGCTGTTGAGCCTGATCCAATCGCTTGGGGTGAATCCCGACTCGCTGACCGCCAATCCGGAACCCGGCAATTATCTGGATTACATCAAGCGTCACAATCTGCCGTTCAATCAGACGGAAGCCCTGGAGTGGTATTCACGGGAGATTCGCTGACTCTCTTCCCAGGTCCGTCGGGTCAGGAGGTGTTGACATGGAAAGGCCGCGAGCCTTCGGACAAGGCGCGACGCCCCAAACATCGCGGCGGTGTGCGCGACGAAAGGGCGTCGCATCGCGGCATCAAGACGGCTGACGCACTCTGTCAACACGCCCCAGTACTCCTGCACTCAGGAGGAGATCCCAAACCAGCGTCGCCAGGGGGCATAGCGCTCCAGCCGCGCCATTTCGTCCAGATAGGAGGGAAAGTTCAATCCAAGGCGCATCTCGAACGTCCGCGCCCGACCGGTCAGGCTCTTGCGTCGCTCCCACGCCGGCACCCCCGGACCGGCAAAAAGAATCTCGTTGCTGAATCCCGGCACCGACAATCCCAACGTGGCATCTGGGAAACGGCGTGACAAGCCGGTCGTCACCCCCTGAAACAGATTCCGGTCACTGCGCAAGACATTGACGATCAAAACGCCCCATGGCGTCAATCGTCCTTGTGCCAGATCGAACATCGGCTCGGCGTACACCCCAGGGGCCGCCCCATTCTGGTCAAAGGCATCCAGCAGAATCAGATCGTAGCGGGTGGAAGACTCCCGCCGATCCAAAAAACTGGCGCCATCCTCACAGATCACATTGAGCCGCACGTCGCGGGGCAAATGAAAGTAGCGTCGCGCCAGGTCGGGAAGCCGGGGATCATCTTCGACCACATCCATCCGGCAGGCGGGAAAGTGGTGCAAAAGAAACTTGGCCACCGATCCACCGCCCAACCCGACCATCAACACCCGAAAGGGTTCATCACCGGCAGCCGCCTCCGAAAAAAGCAATCCGGCCATCATGCGGCGCGTATAACGCAACAGCAGACGGTTGGGATCGTCGATGGCCATGCGACTTTGCGTGAGGTGGCTGTCAAAAGCGAGGGTGCGCGATTGATCATCCTCAAGCACCTCAATCATGCGATCGCCGTGGGAACGGCGATACAGCACCCGCATTTCGGATTCCGGAGATTCGCAACTGGCGGTCATGGCGGTTGCTCGCTGACAAAGGGTGATGACCGGCGGTTCTTCCACGTTGGACTCAATGATTCCCGCTTAAGCGGACAAAAACTCCGACACGACGACGAACCTGTCACATCATGTCGGTTGCCCCTACGCCGCAGTCCCCTCCCCCACCCTCTGGGACAACGCCGCCTTGATGAAATCGTCCAGATCGCCGTCGAGCACGGCATCAGCGGCCCCCTTCTCCACCCCGGTGCGCAGATCCTTGACCATGCGGTAGGGGTGCAGCACATAGGAGCGAATTTGTCGTCCCCAGCCAATTTCGCTTTTGGCGTCGTTGATCTGTTTGTTCTCCTCGGCGCGTTTGTCGAGTTCCAGCTGATACAGACGCGCCTTGAGCATGCTCATGGCCTCGTCTTTGTTGCGATGCTGCGAGCGTCCGTTCTGGCACTGCACGACGATGCCGGAAGGATTGTGGGTGATGCGCACCGCCGAACTGGTTTTGTTGACGTGCTGGCCACCCGCGCCCGAGGCGCGGTAGGTGTCGATGCGCAGATCCTTCTCCTCGATGGCCACCTCGATGGTATCATCGATCTCGGGGTAGACATACACCGAGGTAAACGAGGTGTGACGCCGCGCCGAGGCATCGAACGGGCTGATGCGCACCAGACGATGCACGCCGCTTTCGGTTTTCAAGTGACCGTAGGCAAACTCCCCTTCGATGCGTAACGAGACGGACTTGCACCCGGCCTCATCGCCGGGCTGATAGTCGTTCATCTCCACCTTGAAGCCGTGGGATTCACACCAGCGCAGATACATGCGCAACAGCATCTCGGCCCAGTCCTGGGACTCGGTTCCACCCGCACCGGGATGGATCTCCAGAAAGGCATTGTTGATGTCCGCCTCCCCGGAGAGCATGCGCGCCAACTCCAAAGCCTCAACGCGCGCCAGCATCGCCACCGCCTGGCGTGTCACGTCGGCGAGCAACGCCTCCTCCTGCTCCTCAGCCGCCATGGCATGCAACTCACGCGCATCGCGCAACTCCTGGCTAAGATGGTCCCATTCGCCGATGGTCTTCTCCAGCAGGCTCTTTTCGCGCATCACCTCCCGCGCCCGATCCGGCTGATTCCACAACGACGGATCCTCGGTAAAGGAGATCAGCTCTTCCAACCGCTTTTTGCCGTGATCGTAGTTAAAGATGCCCCCTCAGGAGATCAAGCTTCTCCTGTATGGCATCGAAATGGCGTTGAACGTTCTCATCCATGGTCAATCGGGACTCTCCGAAAAAAGGGATCGTATCGCTCTTGC